>JBOGVH010000374.1:0-4001 GCA_050695235.1 Actinomycetota bacterium | reverse complement strand
GTTCCCGGCCCGGCCGTCGGCGCCATGCCCTCGATCGCCGTGAGCAGGCCCAGGCCGAGCCGCTCGAGGTTCGGCGCGTGAATCCCACCCACTGCCCGGGAGCAATTGCCCAGCGTGTCCGAGCCCTCGTCCCCGTACGCCGTGGCGTCGGGAGCATCTCCAACTCCGAACGAATCGCACACGAGCATCAGGATCCTGGGGACTCGAGCCGTGGTCACCGACCGGTCACCGGCCCTCGCCCCGCTGCTTGCACTCGATGCACAGGATGGCCCACGGGAGCGCCTCCAGACGCTCGACCGAGATCGGCCGGCCGCAGGACTCACAGGTCCCGTACGTCCCGAGCTCCATCTTGGTAACGGCCCGGTTCACGTCCCGCAGGTTGGAGCGCAGGGCCTTCATCACCGACAGCAGCCGGGCGCGTTCCGCCGTGCTGTGCGCGCTGTCGGCGAAGCCGCGCTCCACGTCGATCTCGACATCGTCCGAATCGGGCGCGCCGCCCAGCTCTACGATCTCCTTGCGCAGGTTGTCCCGGTGCTCGTCCAGGACGGCCCGCAGGTCGGCCATCTTTGTCTCGTCGATCACGCGCGGCCCCCCCTCGCCACGGCTCCGGTCCGGCGGGCTCGAGGGTGTGTGCTGAAGTACACCTCGCGGAGATGTTCCTTGGTGACCAGGGTATAGATCTGCGTCGTGGCGACGCTCGCGTGCCCCAGGAGCTCCTGGACCACTCGGACGTCGGCCCCACCCTCCAGCAGATGGGTGGCGAAGGAATGGCGGAGGGTGTGCGGCGTCACCCGCTTGCCGATGCCGGCGCTCCGCACGTAGGCCGCCAGGATCTTCGCGCAGCCCTGCCGGGACAGGCGCCCACCCCGCTGGTTCAGGAACAGGGCCGATCGCGAGCGCGCAGTGGCCAGGGACGGTCGGCCACGAGTGAGGTAAGCGGCCAGTGCCGCCCGGGCGTATCGCCCGAGCGGCACGTCGCGCTCCTTGCTCCCCTTGCCCAGTACCCGGACGCTCCCCTCGTTCATCTCGAGGTCGTCGACGTCGAGGCCGACCAGTTCGGTCACCCGGAGGCCCGCCCCGTACAACATCTCGAGCACCGCTCGATCCCGAAGGCCGGCGGGGGTTCCATCCGGGGGGGACGCCAGGAGCCGCTGGACGTCCTCGACCGAGAGCGGGCGAGGTAGCGATCGAGGGAGCTTGGGGCGGACCACCCCCGCGGAGGGGTCCCGGTCGGCCCGACCCTCCCGCATGAGGAACCGATGGAACGATCGCACCGATGACAGAGCTCGGACCACCGAGGTGGCCCGGTAGGGCCGCCCCTCGTGGTGGGTCGAGGACGACAGCCGGGCGATGAACCCGGCCACGGCGGCGTCGTCGACGGCCCGCGCGTCGCGTACCTGGCGGGACGCGAGGTACGACGCGTAGCGCGCCAGGTCCCGCCGGTACGCGGAGAGGGTATTTGCGGACAGTCCCCGCTCCACCGAGAGATGATCGAGGAACCGCTCGATCTGGGTCGACATGACCTCCGCCACTGGCCTCCTCCGGCGTGCGCCCCTAGGACAAGCCGTCGACGAGGCTACCGAGCGGTACGAATGCGAGGTCGTGGGCCTCGGCCACGCCCTGGTTCGTCACCTGCCCCGCGTAGACGTTCACGCCGTGTGCCAGCGCACGATCGAGCCGTACCGCCTCCTCCAGGCCGTGCGCCGCGATCTCGAGCGCATACGGAAGCGTGACGTTCGTGAGCGCGTACGTGGAGGTGCGCGGGACCGCGCCGGGCATGTTCCCCACGCAGTAATGGACCACGTCGTGCATCACGTACACGGGATCGGAATGGGTGGTCATGTGGGCCGTCTCAACGCAGCCGCCCTGGTCGATCGAGATATCCACGATGACTGCGCCGGGGCGCATGGTTCGCACCACGTCCTTGGTGACGAGCTTCGGGGCCCGGGCCCCCGGCACCAGCACGGCGCCGATCACCAGGTCGGCCTCCGGCACGAGCTGCTCGATCGCTAGCACGCTGCTCATCACGGTCTGGATCCGTCCCCGCTGGATCTGATCGACGAATCGCAGACGGTCGACGTTCTTGTCCAGGACGACGACCTCCGCCTCCATCCCCGCGGCGATCCACGCAGCGTTCAGCCCGGCCATCCCCGCGCCGAGCACGAGGACGCGCGCGGGGGCGACGCCCGAGGCCCCGCCCATCAACACCCCCCGCCCTCCGTACGGCCGCTCGAGGAAGGTCGCCCCCACGTGCGGGGCCATCCGCCCCGCGATCTCGCTCATCGGGGCGAGGAGCGGCAGGCGGCCGTCGTCGAGCTGGACGGTCTCGTAGGCCACGGAGGCCACCTTCCGCTCGATCAGGAACTCGCTCAGTCGCTTGTCCGCGGCGAGGTGGAGGTACGTGAACAGCACCTGGCCCTCGTGGAACCGGTCGTACTCCTCCGGCTGGGGCTCCTTCACCTTCAGGATCATGTCCGAGGTGTCGAAGACCGCGCCGGCGTCGGGCAGGATCTCGGCACCGGCTGCCGTGAACAGCTCGTCGGAGAGGGCCGAGCCCGTGCCGGCGCCCGCCTCCATGACCACCTCGTGGCCCGCTCTGGCGAGCTCGCGAACCCCCTCGGGCGTGGCCGCCACCCGGAACTCGTTGTCCTTGACCTCTCTCGGGATCCCGACGATCACGTTCGGCTCCCTCTTCTGGCCAGGATGCGACAGAAGCGTACCCGACCTCGCCGGGCTGGCTCGGCAGGCGAGCTCACCCGGCGGATCGTCTCGCCCCGGCCAGGAGCAGCGCCACTCCGGTCTTCGCATCGCGCACCCGGCCGGCGCGCGCCGCCGTGACCATCTCGTCGAGCGGCCGTCGCAGCACCTCGATCCCCTCCTCCGGGGACCTCTCCTGTCGGTCACCCGTCCTCGCCTCGAATAGATGGATGTACTCGTCGGCGAAGCCCGCGGAGGTGTAGATGCCCCCAAGGAACTCGAGCGATCGGTGGCGGTATCCCGTCTCCTCGAACAGCTCCCGGGCCGCACAACCGAGCGGGTCCTCCCCGTCCACGTCGAGGACGCCTGCCGGGATCTCGATGAGGGTCCGGCGGATGGCCGGGCGGAACTGCCGCACCAACAGGACGTCGCCGTCCGGCGTCACCGGAAGGACCGCTGCGGCTCCCGGATGGCGGACCACCTCGAAGTCGTGGCCGTCCCAGGACTCGACCTCGACGCGGATCAGCCGGCCGGCGAAGGCCTCCCTCGACGATCGAGGCTCCACCGGGGGTCCGTCAGCCGGAGACGGGGACGGGGCGCTCCGCCGAGGCGGTCCGATGGGCGTGCGCCGCTCCCACGAACTCCCGGAAGAGCGGGTGCGGCCGGGTCGGCCGGGACCGGAGCTCCGGATGGAACTGACCCCCCATGAAGAACGGGTGGTCGGGCAGCTCGATGATCTCCACCAATCGTCCGTCGGGCGAGAGACCCGAGAACACCAGCCCGTGCTCGGAGAGGATCTGATGGTACGTCGGGTTGACCTCGTAGCGGTGTCGGTGACGCTCGTACACGACCTGCTCCCCGTAGGCTGCCGCGGCCTTTGTCCCCGGCACCAGGTGGCATGGCTGTGCCCCCAGGCGCATGGACCCACCGAGGTCGGAGACGTTCTTCTGCTCGGGCAAGAGATCGATCACCGGGTGCGGGGTCGCCGAGTCGAACTCCGAGGAGTTCGCGCCCTCGAGGCCACACACGTTGCGTGCGTACTCGATGACCGCGCACTGCAGGCCCAGGCACAGACCGAGGAACGGCACACCACTCTCCCTGGCGTAGCGGATCGCCTCGAGCTTCCCTTCGATGCCCCGCCACCCGAACCCGCCCGGCACCACGATGCCGTCGATACCCAACAGCACGGTGGCGGCGTCGGCCTGGTCGAGCTCATCCGACGAAACCCACGTGATGTCCACCTCGGCGCCGTGGTGGAACCCCCCGTGGCTGAGGGCCTCGATCACCGACAGGTAGGCGTCTCG
>JBOGVH010000373.1:0-2229 GCA_050695235.1 Actinomycetota bacterium | reverse complement strand
GGTAAGGACTCCCTCGCTCGGGCTTCAGCTTCAATGCCCTGGTGGAGCGCCGGACCTCGTTGATGGCCTCGCCGGGAGACACGACATCGGTCGCGCCGAACGACTCCGCCCATTCTCGCTGCCGTCGATGCTTGGCCACGACGACGACGCTTCCCGCGCGGGTCAGCTCCTTCAGGGCGACGAGCGTCAGGATCCCCACCGTGCCCGCCCCGATCACCAGCACGTCGGCGTTCGCCTTCACGTTCGCGCGAAGCGCGCAGTGGACCGCGCACGCGAGCGGTTCGACCAGGACGGCCCGCCGGTCGGACAGACCGTCTGGCACCGGGTGCAGCTGCGAGCGATGGGCCACGAACATGCGGCTCCACCCTCCGCCGGTGTCGGCGCAGAACCCGGTCTGCAGGCCCGCCGAGACGTGCCCGGTCGTGACCCGGTCGCACCGGCCGAACCGCCCCTCCGTACACGAGGAGCACATCGGCTCGATGCCGCGGGCCGCGCACGACAGGACCGGCTCCAGCACCACGCGACTCCCGGCCGCCAGGCCGTCCACATCGTCCACGAGCTCCCCCACGACCTCATGGCCCGGGACGAACGGCATCGACACCAGGGGCGAGAAGTAGAAGCTCGATTGCCCCGAGATGGTGGCGAGGTCCGAGCCACAGATGCCGGACAGGAGCGGCCGGACCCTTGCCCAGCCCGGCCCGGGCAGCTCCGGGTCTCGCTTGTTCACGAACCGAAGCGGTGCGAGCGGCCCGGACACCAGGCCCGGGACCCGTTGCCCCACGGCCCTCGCCGTGAGGTACCGAGGGGCCGATCGGAACAGCTCGAGCGCCTGGATGGTCATGCCGCCTCCCTCACCATCACCGCACCGCCGGCTTGGGGAATCGGACCCTGGGCATGCCTCCCGACATCTCCCACTCCTCGATCGGCCAGCGCCGGCGCCGGGCTACCCGCAGCAGCGCCGCGTCGGGCGAGACGACGACCGGGTTCCCCACGGCCCGAAGGAGCGCCAGATCGGAGTGGCTGTCGGCGTAGGCATACGAGGCCTTCAGGTCCGCGCCCTCCGTCTCCGCGTACCGGCGCAGCCACGCCGCACGAGCTTCGCCGACGAGTGGCGGCTCGGCCAGGTAGCCGGTATACCGCCCGTCCTCCACGGCGAGCTTTGCCGCGATCACCATGTCGAACAGGGGGGCCAACGGGCGGACGAACGGCTCGGCCGCCGCCGTGATCAGGATCGTCCGGTGGCCGGCGGCTCGGTGCTCGCGGATCCGCCGCACCGCAGCAGCGGACAGCTTCTGGAGCATGAACTCCGCCACCACGTCGTCGATCAGCTGGTCCACCCGCTCGACGGATGCGTCCTCGAACCGCCGAAAGAACGTGCGGAGGAACTCGCCCCGATCGCGGCGGTCGGCCATCAGGTACGAGGGGATCCGGGAGAACACCGAGAACAGCTCCTCGGGCCACTCCTCGAGGGGCAGGTCCGCCATGCGGGCCCACACGTAGGACTCCACCACGTTCGAAGGGAGGAGCGTCCCCTCCATGTCGAACAGGGCCAGCACGAGCTGCTCCCGCTCTCGGATCTGGACCTTGGGCTTGACCCGAGCGGTGGACAACGCTCGGAGGCCAATGGTGACCGCCGGGCAGTGCACGTCGACCAGGTAGTGGTGCCAGTCGACGGCCGCGGCATCGAACGGGAAGCGCTCTCGATCATCCTCGGACAGGGAACGGAACAACTCCAGGGTCCGGTCGTCCGTGTAGATGACCTCGGCCTCGGTGTAGGCCCCGTACAAGTCGGCGTACCGGCGGATGAACTCCACCCGTCCCTTGTCGCGGTCCACCCGGCCGACCAGGTCACGCATCCGCTTGGACTTCGGCAGGTGCGACACGACCGTGTCGGCGTACTTGACCGCGCGCTCCGCTGCCTTAAGCCGCCGCTCCACCCGCAGGTTGCCCGGGAACCTCCACTCGGGCACCTTGATCGTTCCCCGGCCGCGCTCGGGAAGGGGGTGCTCCTCGAAGTACTCCTTCACCTGCTGGTACAGCCCCAGGTACTGGAGGGGGTTCCGGCTCCCCGAGCTCACGTGGTAATAGGCCGGCGTGGCCGGCTCCGGAGGATGGGCCGCCACGGCGAGCATCGCGTTCACCACGTAGTCGACCGGGATGATGTCGACGATCCCCTCGGGGATGCCGGGGAACTCGGGGATCGTGCCCCGCCCGTACGCCAGGATGATG
>JBOGVH010000372.1:0-3857 GCA_050695235.1 Actinomycetota bacterium | reverse complement strand
GAGGTGATAATCACTGCGGGATTCTTGTCTGCTGCGATTCTCCCAATCTCCGGGACCGAGACGGCGAACTCCGAGAGCACCTCCAACAGGAACGCTTCGAACTCGTCGTCGGCTCGATCGAGCTCGTCCACCAGCAGCACCGCTTTGGAGCCCGAACGGATCGCGGCGAGCAGCGGCCGCTCGACCAGGTACTCCGGCCCGAACAGGTCCTCCACATTGGTCTCCGCCGTCACGTCCTGCATGGCCCGGACGGCGATCAGCTGCCGCGAGTAGTTCCACTCGTAGAGCGCCTGGGACGCGTCGATGCCCTCGTAGCACTGGAGCCGGATGAGCTCGCGCGAAAGGAGCGACGCGAGCGCCTTGGCTACCTCGGTCTTCCCCACGCCAGCCTCGCCTTCGAGCAGCAGCGGCTTGTCCAGGGACACGGCGAGGTAGATCGCCGTGGCCAGCCCGCGATCCGCGAGATAGCTCTCCCCGCGAAGCCCCGCTTGGAGCTCCTGGACCGAGTCGAACGACAGCCTGCCCGTCACGAGTCCAGGGTAACGGCTCCCGCCGCGGGCCGCGGTGAGAGCCGGCAGGCGTGGGACCCTACGGGAGCGAGCCGGTGGCGGAGGCGTCGTCCGGCCTCGGTGAGACTGCCGGTGGGAACGGCACGCGGATCCCGCGCTCGGAAAGGCGGCGAGTGATGCGCTCCCGAAGGCGGCGCTCGGCGTCCCACCGCTTGGAGGGCCTGGTGTCCGCGACCACCCGCACCACCAGCGCATAGTCGGCCAGGCTCTCCACACCGAGGATGGTCGGTCCTTCCATGATCCATTCCTTCAGGACGGTGTCCTTGCCGATCTCCTCGAACAGCTCCTCGAGGACCTCACGGACCCGATCCACGTCCTCCCCGTAGGCAACCCGGACGTCGACGATTGCCCGGGCCCACCCCTTCGACTTGTTCGACACGACCTGGATGTTGCCGTTCGGAACCACGTGCAGCGTGCCGTCGAAGGCCCGAAGCGTGGTGATCCGGAGCGTGAGGTCCTCGACCTTGCCCGAGACGGGGCCGGCCGTGGTCTGGACCTCGATCACGTCGCCCACGCCGAACTGGTTCTCCAGCAGGATGAAGAACCCCGACAGGGTGTCCTTGACCAGGCTCTGGGCCCCGAAGCCAAGCGCCACGCCGGCGACCCCCGCACTGGCCAGGAACGGCGCGAGAGGGACGTCCAGGGTTCCCAGGACGAGGAGGACGGCGATCGCCCAGATGATCACCACCACCGCAGTGGACAGGGCGTGGGCCAGGGTGGTGGCCCGCTGGAGGTTCAGCTCCTGGGTGAGACTGGGCTTGCCCTCGAGCTTGCGGCGGAACCGCCGGACCAGGAATCGGGTCACGATGGACACCACGATCGCGACCACCACGATCGCGATGACCTTGACCCCGTTGTTGTCGAACCAGCGTTCGAAGTCCAGCCTCGGTGCTGCCAGGGGCGGCATGGCCTCCATCTACGCAGACGAGCGTCCGGGCGTCAAAGCCTTCGCTCGGCTACCGGGACATGGCCTCCTCGAGGGCCCGGCGAACGAGCACCTTCGACAGCTCCTTCCGGTACTCCGCGCTTCCGAACGTGTCCGACGGCGGGCTGGTACCTTCGGCGGCTCGCTGCGCCGCGGTCGCCGGATCGGCTCCCCCAGCCAGAGCTTGCTCCACGCTGGCGGCGCGAAGGGGCCGCTCCCCCATGTTCGTGAGCGCGACCGCGGGACCGGCCCCGTCGCCGGCCAGAGCGGCCACCCCGACCATGGCCCAGTCCTGGGCCCGGCGGTGGAACTTCAGGTAGCTCCATCCGCGGCCCGTGGTCTTCGGGACCCGGATCTCCGCCAGCACCTCGTTCGATGCCAGGTCGGGTTCGAAGAGGCCCTTGAAGAAGTCGGCGGCCGTGACGGTTCGCGACTTCCCCTTCGGCCCCCGGATGACGAGGTCGGCTCCAAGGGCCAGGAGCACCGTGGGCATGTCGGAGGCCGGATCCGCGTGCGCGCAGGAACCGCCGATCGTGCCGAGGTGACGGACCTGAGGGTCCCCGATGAGGCTCGCGGCGTACGCCACGATCGGCACCAGCTCTCGGAGCGCCTCGCTGTTGGCCACGTCGTGGTGCCGGGCCAGGGCGCCGATGGCGATCTGGTTCCCGTCCTCCCGGATGTAGCCGAGGTCGCCGATCCGCGAGATGTCGACCAGCATGGCCGGCCTGGCCAACCGGAGCCGCATCAGCGGGAGGAGCGAGTGGCCGCCGGCGATGATCTTCGCATCGTCGCGATCCGAGAGGAGCTCGGTGGCGTGATCCACGGATTCCGCGCGGGCGTAGTCGAACGGCGCCGGGATCATTCCGCACCCCCTCTGGCCTGCCGGATGGCTCTCCAGACCCGCTCCGGTGTGGTGGGCATCTCGATGTCCGTCACTCCGAGGTAGGACAGGGCGTCGACCACCGCGTTCACCACGGCCGGAGGCGCGGCGATGGTCCCGGCCTCCCCGATGCCCTTCACACCCATCGGGTTCGTGCTGGATGGAGTCACCGTGCGGTCCAGCTCGTAGCTGGGGAGCTCGGCGGCCGAAGGGACCAGGTAATTCGTCATGCTGCTGGTCATGAGATTCCCGTTCTCGTCGTAGACCCCTTCCTCGAACATGGCCTCCGCGATGCCCTGGGTGATTCCGCCGTGGATCTGGCCCTCGACGATCATCGGGTTGATCACGTTTCCGCAGTCGTCCACGGCCACGTACTTCTCGATCCTGACCTCACCGGTCTCGGTGTCGATCTCCACCACGCACATGTGCGCGCCTGCCGGGAACGTGAAGTTGCCCGGGTCGTAGACGTGGGTTGCCTCCAAGCCGGGCTCGGTGTCCGGCGGCAGGTTGTGCGCCGTCCAGGCGGCGAACGCGATCTCCGGGATCGTCCTGGCCTTGTCCGGCGCGCCCTTCACCGAGAATGCCGGGGCCTCGTACTGGAGGTCGTCTTCGGACACCTCCAGCTCGTGGGCCGCGATCTTCCTTGCCTTCTCGACGATCTTCTGCGCCGCGTAATGGAGCGCGACGCCCCCCACCGCGAGCGAACGGCTCCCGTACGTGTCCATCCCGAGCGGGGAGACCGCCGTGTCCCCATGGAGCACCTCGACGTCGTCGACCGCCACGCCGAGAGCGTCGGCCACGATCTGCGACCAGCTCGTGACGTGTCCCTGGCCGTGGGGCGACGTCCCGGTGACTACGACCACCTTGCCGGTGGGCAGGCACCGGATGGTGGCGGAGTCCCACCCGCCGGCGGCGTATCGGAGGGCCGACAGGACCTGCGAGGGAGCAAGGCCGCACATCTCGATGTAGGTGGACAGCCCGATCCCGAGCTGCTTCACCTCGCCGGCATCACGCCGAGCCCGCTGCTCCTTGCGGAGCTGCTCGTAGCCGGCGATCTCCAGCGCCCGATCCAGCTGCCTCCCGTAGTCGCCGGAGTCGTACTTGAGCCCGGAAATGACGTCGGTGGGTTCCGTGAAAGGCCCCATGAAATTCATCCGCCGGATCTCAACGGGATCCTTCCCCGCCCGCCGAGCCAGCGCGTCCATGGCCCGCTCGATCGCGTAGGTGGCCTCGGGCCGCCCGGCCCCTCGATAGGCGTCGGTGGGCGTCTTGTTCGTGAACACGCCGGTGCAGACGAAGTCGTAAGCCTCCGGCGTGTACACCCCCTGGTACAGGAATGCCCCGAGCAGCGGTATGCCCGGCGTCACGAGCTGCAGGTAGGCGCCCATGTCGGCGACAAGGTGGGCCCGAACGCCAAGGAGCTTGCCGTCCTCCGCGGCCGCGAGCTCGACGTCCTGGTAGACGTCTCGGCCCTGGATGGTGG
>JBOGVH010000371.1:0-1812 GCA_050695235.1 Actinomycetota bacterium | reverse complement strand
GTTCTGGGACATCCTGTTGATCTTCGGCGCCATCAACGTGTTCATCGGATTCCTGAACCTGCTCCCGCTTCCACCCTTCGACGGTGGCCACCTCGCCGTGCTGGCCATCGAGAAGGTGAGGGGCGAGAAGATCGACATGCGAAAGCTGGTCCCCATCTCGGCCGCCGTCGCGGCCTTCTTCGTCCTGATGTTCGTGGCGATCATCTATCTGGACATCGCCAAGCCCGTGAACCTGAGTCCATAGCCTTCGCCACAACTTCTCAACAGGGCCCCCGAAGGGCCGCCACACGCTGCGGATACGATGGGTCAGTGACCGAGCAGACCATCCTGGTCGTGGACGACGAGGAGGCCATCGCGGAGGCGGTACGAGCCCGGCTCCAGAGCGAGGGTTTCCAGGTCGTGGTGGCCGGCGATGGGCCCGAAGCCATCGGGTTGTGCGAGCAGGTTCATCCCGACCTCGTGGTCCTGGACCTCATGCTCCCGGGGATGGACGGACTGGAGGTCTGCCGGCAGATCCAGCGGGACCGGTGGGTACCCGTGCTGATGCTCACGGCACGTACCGAGGAGGCGGACAAGGTGGCCGGCTTCGCCGTGGGAGCCGACGACTACCTGACGAAGCCGTTCAGCCTTCGCGAGTTGGTGGTGCGGGTGCGGGCCATCCTTCGCAGGATGGAGCGGATCGGCGCGCTCCCCGCCGATGAGCCCATCGACCATGCCGGCCTGGCCATCGACCAGGCGCGCCGCACGGTGGCCGTGGACGGCTCCCACATCCAGCTGACCCCGCTCGAGTTCGAGATCCTCCTGACGCTTGCCCGGACGCCCGGCGTCGTGTTCACCCGGGAACAGCTGATGGACAAGGTATGGGGGTATCGGGACTACGCCGGGGGACGGGTGGTCGACTCCCACGTCGCCAGGATCCGCCGCAAGATGGGTGAGGACGGTGCCGAGCCGAGGTTCATCCGCACCGTGCACGGCGTCGGCTATGCGTTCCGAGAGCCGGCCGAGGCGTCATGAGACCGCTCGAGAAGCTCCCCACGATCCGGGCCAAGCTCGGCTCGACCATCGTGTTCGCCGTGGGCATGACGATCGTCCTGGTCTATTTCCTCCTCGGATTCGCGCTTCGAGACGCGTTTCGGGAGGCCGACCTGGGGCGCCTCGCGCGGGTGGCCGCGCGCGCGGCGGCGTCCGATCTCCGCGACATCCCGGACGGGGTGACCGTGGTGCACCTCCGGGAGGGCACGTTCACGTGGTACGGGCCGGAGGGAACGCCGCCGCCGATGTTCCACGACGGCCGGGTTCACATCGGCGTGGCGGGCGGTATCGAGTATGCGGCGGTACCGGGGCACCAACCGGGGCAGCCGTCCGAGACCGTGTACGCGATCCGAGACGCCCCCGGTGTGCTGGGCGCGACCCTCCGGTTCCTGAGCGACTTCTGGTGGCAGCTGCTCGTCGCCGGGGCCATCGCGGCGGCCATCGCGCTCGGGCTGGCCCGATGGCTGGCCCGCGGCATGACCCAACCGCTCCGTGACATGGCCCAGGCCGCTCGGCAGATGGAGACCGGCGACTACAGCAACCGGGTCCACACCACCTCTCGCGATGAGGTCGGCCAGCTGGCGACGGCGTTCAACCGCATGAGCGGGGAGCTTGAGAGCCTGGAACGATTGCGGCGTGAGCTGGTTGCCAACGTCTCGCACGAGCTGAAGACGCCGATCTCGGCGCTCCGGGCGCACCTCGAGAACCTGCTCGACGGCGTGGAACGGCCCGATCCAGCCACGCTCGGCGTGATGCTGGCGCAGGTCGAGCGACTCGGGC
>JBOGVH010000370.1:0-6893 GCA_050695235.1 Actinomycetota bacterium | reverse complement strand
CGAGGAACGCGCCGACCCGCCCATCCACGGCCTCCATCCGGGCCAGGCACGACGCCGTGACCTGCGCACTCGATGTCTCGCCGCCTCGGAGCTTCGCGGCAAGGTCGGCCGCGGTGAGATCGCAGAGCTCGGCCACCCTCAGCCGACCTCCACGATCGGCGGGACCCTGAACCGATCGCCCTCCCGCTCGGGCGCGTTGGCCAGCGCCTCCTCGCGCGAGAGCGAGGGCACCGGCTCGTCGGGCCGCAGCACGTTCGCCCGGGGGATGGCGTATGCGGTGGGTGGCACGTCGGCCGCGGCCACCTCGCCAACCTTCGCCGCGCTCTCCAGGATCAACCCGAGCTGCGCCTTCAGCCGCTCCTTCTCCTCGGCGCTGAGGTCGAGCCGGGCCAGCCTGGCCACGTGGTCGATGTCGATCTCGACGGGCATCGCCCGCCAGTCTAGTTGGGGCTGTGCGTGTCCACGTAGCCCGGCGGCGGCGTCTCGCCGGGAGCCGGCTCGTGAACCAGGCCGGGGCCCTCGTCCGCCGGGATCGGCACGTCGAGCTGGCCCGATGCCAGCAGGGAGAGCATGTCGATCCCCATCTCCACCGGATCGATCGTCCGCACGACCGACCATCGGAAGGCGCCGTCGGGCAGCTTCTCCGACAGGTCGATCTCCGTCGCCTCTGCGGCGCTGCCCTCAGCGTCGAGGACCAACCGGATCGTGGGACGCCCCAGCGCGTGCTCGTGGTTCCGCACGACCACGCCGACCTCCCCGGTCGAGAGCTGGACCAGTGACCCGACCGGGAACAGCCCTACGAGCCGGACGAACGTTCGGACAACCCGAGGGTCGAACGATCGGCCCGCCCCCGTCTGCAGGATGGCCAGGGCCTGGCGTCGCTCCTCGGGCTTTCGATACGAGCGTTTGCTGGTGATCGCGTCGAAGCAGTCGGCCACGGACACGATCCGCGACGGGAGGGAGGCCACACGGCGACCGGAGAGCGATGGATAGCCCGACCCGTCGAACGCGGCGTGGTGCTCCAGGACGACGGAGACGGCCGGGTGGAGTGGATCGCGGGTGGTGACGGCGACGAGCCCGGCTCCGTCCACCGGATGACGCTGGATCAGCCGCCACTGCTCCTCGTTCAGCAACCCGTCGTGCTGGAGAACCTCCCGAGGGACCTTCACCTTCCCCACGTCGTGCAGCAGCCCGCCGATCCCCAGCGCGATCGACTGCTCGTGAGAAAGGCCGATGGCCCTGGCCAGGGCAAGTGACAGGATGCAGACGTTCACCATGTGGTGGTACGTGTACTCGTCGTAGGACTTCACCGTGGTGAGCAGCAGCGCCTGTGCGGGGTCCTCGGAGATCAGCTCCGCCAGGTGCTCGGTGAGGCGCACGGTCGCGTCCAGGTCCGCGGGACGCCCCGCCAGCAGCCGAGCCGCCGTCTGGCGCAAGAGCTCGAGCCCGGCAGCGTAGCTCTGGAGGAGCTCGGACATACCGGAGACGTCCGCGTCGGGAACGACCGGGGTGGCCCGGTTCACACCGATCCACGCCAGCTCGTTCTCGGCCGCCTTCTCCCCCATCAGCAGCCGGAGGAGGGCATCCGCATCGGCCTGGGTCACGCCGGGGCGGAACTCGAGTGAGCGCACGCCGGCCTCGGTCATCGACTGGGCCAGGCGGTTCAGCGTGAGCGACTCCCAGGCGAGCAGGGTGGCTCCCATGTAGAAGTTGCCGTCCGACACGAACAGGACCACGGGCCGACCCCGCGCGTCGCACAGCTCACCGATCTGTCCGGTGAGGTCCGCGGTGGTCTCCATCCGCTTGGGATGCTCTCCCGGGTACAGGGCGTAGACCTGTCGTGCCGCCGAGAGCGTCCGAAGGAACTCGCGGGCCTTGACGATCTCGATCTCCGATGTGGACACGCTCATCCCCCGGCTCCCCTCGCGTCGCGGAGGAGGCGGCGGGCGTGCCGACGGAGCTTCCACGGCAGCCTGGGTCGGGTGTCGCCATCGGAGAGGACACGGAGTACCTCCCGCCCCTCGACCCCCTCGGCCAGCTCGTCGAGGGCCTGACGGCGAAGGCCCCGGTCGCTGTTGGACCGGGCGATGTCTCCCAGGGCCGCCGCGGCCTCGGGGGCGAAGATGGCCCCGAGCACGGACACGGCGGTGGGCCGAACGTCCTGGAGGCCTTCTGCAGCCAGCGTCCGCAGGTGCGGCACGGCCTTGACCCCACCCGCCACCACGAGAGCCTTCACCGCCTCCTTTCGAACCTGGGCCGACGGATGGTGAGCCGCCCAGACCAGCTGGTCCAGCACCTCCTCGCCTCCGGCATTGCCCAGCAGGTTCGCGGCGTTCCTCACCACGTACCACCGGGGATCCTCCAGCCGGGCCACCACCGGCCGCAGGTGCCCCCGGGCGACCTGGCGAAGCGCGGCCAACAGATGGGCGCGCCGTTCACGATCCGCCTCGGCGAGCAGGTCCAGGAGCACCTCCACCCCCAGGTCACCGAAGGGTTCGAGGACCTCCGGGGCCGTGGCACCACCGTGTTCGGCGCGCGCCGTTTCCATCAATGCCAATACCGCCTCGGGCGCCAGGGCCTGGCGGACGTACGCGCCGTACAGGGAGTGCCGTTCGTCGTCGGCTCCTCCCAGGGCCTCCCGAACCGGTTCCAGGAGCTCGCGCACGCGAACGGGATCCCGCACGGCCATGGCTGCCTGGAGCCCTTCGGTCCACAGGGACAGCACCTCGCCGAGCCGCTCCTCGTCACGCTCGAGGGTCACGTAGTCGTGGAACGCCAGCAGGGCCGATGTCTGCCGCTGCTCGTCCGTTCGGGGAAGGGTGGCCTGCATCGTTCGTACGTCGTCGCGTTCGGTCGCGGTCAGGTAGCCGGCGAGCGCATCCGTCACCGAGCCCTCCGGGCCATCCGTCCGGGGTTCCGTGAGGTCCACCCCGACCGCCTCCAGGCCCGCCAGGATCGTGCCGGCCTCTTCCCGTCCGGCCTCGAGCGCCTCGGTCAGGTCGACCAGGTCCAGGTGCCGGACGCCGGCGGCGGCGAGATGGGTGGCCAGCTCGACGGGATCCCGCCGGCCATCGCGACCCAGGTCGACGAGCGCCCGGGTGAGCTCGGCGTTGCTCATCGTGCCGATCAAACGTTCGGCAAGGGGGTCATCGCGGACCCGATCGACCAGGATCTCGACGAGCGACCGGCGGAGCTCCGCCGGGAGCTCCGTGACGACATCGTGCACCGTGGCATGCAGGTCGATCTCCCGTCCCGCCTCGATCGACAGGTCGGAGACCAGGCCCCTGAGGCGCTCGAACAGGGCTTCGGCCTGGGTTCCCGGTCCGCCGGCGAGGTCGTCGATCCGAAGCTGTGAAGCCAGCAGGTGGGCATCCGGCACGCGAGCCGGACTGGCCACCACCCCCTCGGCCTCGTGGTCGGCTCCCTCCACCGCGGAGGGTCCCAGGGCTGAGAGCACGATCGACCCGACGCCCGCCGAGGCAAGCACCTCTTCCGCACCGCCCTGTTCCCTGAGGTCCTCGGGCGGCATCGACAGCATGGCGAAGGACCGTTCCAGGTCGCGAACGTCAGGAACCGCCTGGATCGCCACTCGCTCCACACGGCGTTCGAAGCACGCGCGGGCCAGTCGCTCGGTCGACTCGTTGGGTGGCAGGGGCGTGCCGGCGAGCACGAAGCCCTCGCTTCGAACCTCCACGTCGACCGGCCCGGCTGCGAGGGCCGAACGGACCGACTCGTGGATCCGCTCCACCGCCGCTGCGAAGCCGGGGCGACTCGAGCTCCCCGGGAACAGCCGGTACGCTGCCAGACCGAGCCAGAGCTGCCGCAGCAGCTCCGCGACTTCGCCGGCGCGATCCTCCCCCCCGCTCACGACCACCTCGATCGGATGCCAACCCCTCTCGCGGGGTTATCGACAGGCTGCCGCCTCGGCCTGAGCCGCCCGCACGAGCCTCGGGGTCACCGGAAGATGCCGAAGCGCGGCTCGACCCGTTGGGCCATGGCGGCGGCCATGAGCGCGTTCCCCACCAGCCAGACGTCGGTGATGGGCCCAACTCCACCGGGGACGGGCGTGATGGCCTCGGCCCTTGCCGCGACGCTCTCGAAGTCAAGATCGCCGACCATCCGGGTCTTGCCGGTGGCCGGGTCCTCCACCGCGTGGATGCCCACGTCCACGGCGATCACTCCGTCCGGGACCATGTCGCCGGTCACGAGGCCTCGCACGCCCGCCGCGACGATCAGGATGTCGGCCAGGCACGTGAACTCGGCGAGCTTGCCGGCCGCGTGCGTGCGGCTGTGGCAGGCGACGACGGTGGCGTCGCGCTGAAGACCGAGCCACTGTGCCGGCTTGCCCACGCTGTTCGAGCGGCCGACCACCACGATGGTCTTGCCCGAGTAGAACGTGCCGGGATCTCGGCCCGTCGATCCGAGGTAGGAGTCCAGCAGGTAGTAGCAGGAGGCCGGGGTGGACGGGAGGAACCGGGGGCGCCCCTGGGCCAGCAGGCCGGTGTTCTGCGGGTGCACTGCCTCGATGTCCTTCAGCGGATCGATCGCGCTGTTGATCTCGGCTTCGGGGATGTGCGAGGGGAGCGGGTGCAGGACCAGGATCCCGGTGATCCGTGGATCGGCGTTCAGCTTGCCGATCGTCGCCGCGACATCCGCCAGCTCGACCTCAGCGGGAAGGCCCTCCGTCACGTACCGGTATTCGAGCGCCTCGCACAGCCGTCGGACGTGGCGCTCGTACGCCTGCGCGGCGAAGTCCTCGCCCACCAGCACTGTGGCCAGGCCCGGCCGCACCTCGGACAGCCGAAGGACCTTGAGCTCGTCCTCGATCGAGTGCCGCAGGTGATCCGCGATCGCGTTCCCGTCGATCACGTGGGCCACGTCATCCCTCCTCGATGGTCGAGGTCAACGCCGCCCCAGGCGCCGGAGGAACTCCCCCTCGTCGATGATCTCGACCCCCAGCTGCTCGGCCTGGGCGGCCTTCGAGCCCGGATTCTCCCCCACGATGACGAAGTCGGTCTTCTTGGAGACGCTGGAGGCAACCCTGGCGCCCGCGTCCTGGGCCGCCCGAGTGGCCTCGTCCCTGGACATCGAGGACAGGCTCCCGGTGATGACGATGGTCGTGCCGGCGAGCGGCCCCCCGGCCGGCCCCTCGGGCTTCTCGTCCGCCACCCGCACACCGGCCCTGCGGAGCTTCTCGATGAGCTTGAGGTTCTGGCGATCGTGGAACCACTCGTGCACGCTTCGGGCGATCTCCGGGCCGATCTCGGGGACGGCGTCGATCGCCTCCACGCCGGCCTGGACCAGGGCATCGATCGAGCCGAACGCTCGGGCCAGGACCTGGGCCACGTGGGTCCCGATGTGGGGGATGTTCAGCCCGACCAGGAGGCGCCAGATGGGGCGATCCTTCGAGCGCTCGATGGCCGAGAGCAGGTTGTCGATCCGCTTGTCGGCGAACCCCGGGAGCTGGGCGAGCTGCTCCCGGGTCAGCGAGTACACGTCACTCGGATCCTTCACCCATCCCATGTCCAGCAGCAGCAGGCCCGTCTTGTACCCCAGGCCCTCGATGTCCATGGCCCCTCGCGAGGCGAACGCGAACAGCCACTCGACGTTCTGCGACGGACAGCCCCGCTTGTTCGGGCATCGCCAGTACGCCTCGCCTTCCTTGCGGACGAGCGGCGTGCCGCAGGAGGGGCACGTCCTCGGGAACCGCCAGGGCTTCGCCTTCGGCGGTCGCTTCGACATGACGGGGCCGACCACCTCGGGGATCACGTCGCCCGCCCGACGAACGATCACGGTGTCGCCCACGCGGATGTCCTTGCGCTTGACCTCGTCCTCGTTGTGCAGGGTGGCCGTGGTCACGGTCACGCCGGAGATGAACACGGGCTCCAGGACGGCGAACGGCGTGACGATGCCCGTGCGCCCCGTGTGCACGTCGATCTTCTCGAGCAGGGTTGTGCGCTCCTCGGGCGGGAACTTGTACGCCACGGCCCAGCGGGGGGCGTGGCTGGTGGCGCCGAGCTCATCCTGCAGGGCGATCTGATCGACCTTCACCACCACGCCGTCGATCTCCCAGTCGACGGTGTGCCGGTTCTCCTGCCACTTCTGGATGTAGGCGATCACGCCGTCCAGGTCCTCCCGCACCTCCCCTTGCGGAGGGACCGGCAGCCCGGCGCCGCGGCACCACTGGAGGAACCCCGAGTGCGACTCGAAGCGGATCCTCTCGGCATAGCCGAAGCTGTGGACCCACAGCGCCAGGGGGCGGCTCGCCGTGACCTTGGGGTCCTTCTGCCGAAGGCTTCCCGCCGCGCCATTGCGGGGGTTGGCGAAGGGGCGCTGGCCCGCCTCGAGCAGCTGCTGGTTCAGCTTCTCGAACGCCCGCACCGGCAGGTAGATCTCACCCCGGACCTCCAGGACCGGGGGCGGGTCCTTGACCCGGAGCCGTTGGGGCACGGAGCGAACCGTGCGGACGTTCGCGGAGATGTCCTCACCGACCCGGCCGTCCCCCCGCGTGGCCCCCTTGACCAGGAGACCGCGTTCGTAGGTCAGGGCCACGGCGACGCCGTCGATCTTCAGCTCGCAGAAGTACCGGGCCTCGGGCCCGACGGCACGCTCCACCCGGGTGGCCCACGCCTTCAGCTCCTCCTCCGAGAACACGTTGTCCAGCGAGAGCATCACGGAGCGGTGCTCGACCGGCGCGAACAGGTCGGCGGGAGCGACCCCTACCCGTTGCGTCGGGCTGTCGGGGGTCACGAGCTCGGGGAATCGCTCCTCCAGCTCCCGGAGCTCCCGCATGAGCTCGTCGTACTCGGCGTCCGAGACCTCGGGGTCGTCCAGGACGTGGTAGCGGTACGAGTGGTAGTTGAGCCGCTCGCGCAGCTCCTCGACGCGGGGCT
>JBOGVH010000369.1:0-8568 GCA_050695235.1 Actinomycetota bacterium | reverse complement strand
GGCGCCCACCGACGTCGCGGCCGACCTGTACGAGGTGGCTTCCGAGCTGTACCGGGGCCTGCCCGGCGCGCGCCGACGCGTGCGATTGCTGGGCGTTGCGGCCACCGGGCTCTCGCCGGGGGCGGCCGAGCAACTGGCGTTGCTCAAGGGAGAACGGTGGCGCGACGTGGAGCGGGCCGTTGACCGGATCGAGCGGCGGTTCGGACGGGGCGCCGCCGGCCCCGCCACCCTCATCGGCCGGCCGGCTCGCTGACGGCGGATCCGGCGCAGACGTCGTCGGCGACGCCCGTATCGCCGAGGACTGAAGGACGCGTCGCCGGCCGCCGATGGATGAGCACGGGAATGGGACCTTCAACCGGAGAGGTTGACCTTCCTATAATGGGATCGCCGGTCGATAGGTAGGAGCCGATGCCGCTCTCCGAACACGAGCAGCAGATCCTGGAGGAGATCGAGAAGCGGTTGGCCGAGGAGGACCCTCGCCTGGTCGAGGCCGTCTCCCGGACGTCGCTGTACACCCACCTGGCCCGGCGCATCCGGTGGTCCGCGCTCGCCTTCCTGGCCGGCTTCGTCATGCTGATGCTGTTCCCCATCTCGCTGTGGATCGCCGCCGCCGGCTTCGGTGTGATGCTCGTCTCCTCGCTCCTGATCTACCGATACCTGAAGCAGCTCGGCAGGGACCAGGTCCGGGCGATGCAACAATCGGGCCGGTTCTCCATCGCGGCCCTGTTGGCCCGCCTGTCCGGTCGCATGCGCGGGCCGTCCGAGCCCCCTCCTCAGTGACTACCTGAACATCGACCGACGCCGCATGGTCGAACCGACGACCGCGCGCCCCGATCATCCTGCGCACTTGCCACCACACCGCGCAGCGCAGTAGAACAACGCTCACCTTCCCCCGAGGTGTGAACGTCGTGGGCATGTCGGGACCTTCCCCCTCGACGAGCTGACGGGTTGCCGGGTTCGCTGGTGGGTGACGAGTCGTCGGAGGGCGCGCGTCGGATGGAGGGGTTCACCGCACATCAAGCCACGAAGTTCACCGGTTGCACTCCCCGCCAGCTCCGATACTGGGACCAGATCAACCTGGTCACGCCATCCGTCCAGGGAACGGGAGGACGGCCGGGGGTCCCGCGGATGTACTCCTTCCGGGACCTGGTCGCCCTCAAGGTGGTCAAGTCGCTCCTCAACGGGGGGATGTCCTTGCAACGGGTCCGACGGGCCTGGGACTACTTGAACCGGCGGGCGGCCCTGGACCGGCACCTGTCGGAGGTGAAGCTCATCACCGACGGGGTGAGCATCTTCAAGGTGGCCAAGCGAAACGAGGAGGTCCTCGACGCCCTCAGGGAGGGCCAGATGGCATTCTTCGTGGCCATCGACGAGATCGCCACCGGGGTCGAGGTCAAGGTGGGCCAGTTCCGGGAGGACCGAGACCGGTTCGTCAGGGCCCTGCGAGAGGCCGCAGCCCACGCCCAGAGCCGCGGCTAGGTCACAGCCCGGGCCTGTACACCCCGCGGAGCCTCCGAAGCAACCCGGCGTCGGACCGGATATCCCGGATCGCCGTCCGGGCGTCGCGAAGGGCATCCCGCGCCTCGACCTCGGTGGTCGGGCGTCCCGAGTACGCGGCCCGGATGACCGCGATGGTCAGGCGATCGAGATGCCCGTCGGAGAAGTGGACCAGGCTCGCCAACCGATCGCGATGCTCGGCGATGGTCTCGCCGACCGACCGCCCCAAGCCGAGGTCGGCGGCCTCGCCGTCGAAGACCCGGTAGGCCCGAAGCACGAGAGCGTCCGTGTCCCGGGCACCGTGCACGGTCCTCCTTCGCCAGGCGGCCTTGACGATGGGGACGGTGATGAGAAGAAACCCCGCCAGGGCCAGCAGCGCGAGGAACAGGAGCCGGTAGGGGATGGAGTACCCGGTGTCGGGGACCGGGGTCTCGACGCCGCCCCTCCTGGCCCGCCCCCCCTCAGGCTGAAGGAAGAACTCCACCTGCTGGAGCTTGCCGGTCAGGCGGCCGCCCGTCGTTCCCTCCCTCACGGTCGTCTGCCCCCCCGCGGCGCAACCGGGCTCGGAACCGGGGCATGCCCCCGGGGTCCCCGGCGAGAGATAGGAGCCCGCCGTGGCCAGTGGACTCCTCCACCCTCCTGGCGTGGGCTCGAACGGGAGCCACCCGTAGCCCGGGAACAGCACCTCCACCCAGCTGTGGGCGTCCTCGGTGCTCACCGTGAACGTGTCGCCCGACTGGGATCCTGGCCGAAAGCCCACCGCCACCCGGGCGGGGAAGCCCAGCTCGCGGACCAGGATGGCCATCGCGGCCGCGAACTGCTGGCAGAACCCGGTCCTGGTCCTGGTCAGGAAATCCACCAACGCGTTCGCGTCGGCCCTGGGGCGAACGTCGAGGGAGTAGTGGAAGTCGCCGGAGGAGACGAAGTGCTGCTGTATGGCCAGCACTTGGCGGTAGGGCGTCGAGGCGTTCTCCGTCCACGCCTCGGCGATCTGCCGCACGGCCAGGGGAACATCATCGGGGACGAACGTGTAGCGATCAGGCACGCCGATGCCCAGGAGGACCGAAGGCGCGACCGAGACCGCGTCGAGAGCCTCCGGCGTGGGCGAGACAACGAGCGATCGCACCGAGTACTCGAGGCCCTCGTCGAGGTCGCCGAAGGTATCCGGCGCAATGGCCGAGGTGAGCTCGGCGTCGTAGCGGATCACGCCGAACGGCACGTTCACCGTCTGCGGCGGATACGCCATCGGTAGCCACCGGTTCGCCATGTCCGTGAGGATCCGGTATCCCTGGTCGATCGCCGGGCTGGACGTTGAGCTCGGCGCGAGGATGACCGGGGTCGAACGGAGCCGGCTCCGCTCGGCGTCCGGGTCGGAGCTCCGCCACGTGGTCCCGTCGAACTCGTCGAGCGCGTACAGACGCCAGTACGCGGGCCGGGGGTCACCGCTCCCGTCCACCGAGGTGACCTGGAACAGATCGACGGGATCCCGTCGCTGAAGCTGGGCCTTGATGGAGACGAAGGGGTCGATGCGGACCTCGGGGCCCCCCGTGGTGGAGAAGTCCACCAGCGCCACCGAATGGAACCCCGGGAGTATCCCGGGGACGAGGACCGCGACCGCCACGGCGAGGGTGGCCACCCGCCGCGCGCCGTGTCCGGTGGCGGCGGACAGGGGCCTACCCCGAGTCCCCCACATCGGGCCCCAGTGGCGGATGCGGCGGATCCCGTCGACGAAGCACACGAACAGCACCGCCGACAGCAGGACGACCGCGTAGCCCGGTCGCGCGCCGTCCTGCATCACGGTGTCGGTGAACCCGACCAGGGCGACCGATGGCAGGACGGCGAGCAATGGGGCTCCCGCTCGGTTGGCCAGCGCGTGGGCGGAGAACGACGCGGTCCACACCGCGGTCAACGCCGCCAGCAAGAGGGGGGTGAGCGGCGCGGTCGGGGCCACCTGCACGCGGGCCTGCTCTCCCACGTGCCCCAGGGCAGCTCGGATGGCCGCAAGCGTCTCGGACGTGGGAAGCCCGACCCATGTGGTCTGGGGGAAGACCAGGATCGCCAGCGCGACCAGGAGGCATACCGCGCTGGCCAGGGTGGCCAGAAGCAGGCTCCGTCGTTCGAGGAGCCCGGCCACGGCGACCGAGAGTAGGCCGGCCGCGAGGAGCTTCCACGTCGCTCCGTGCCCCACGAACACGCGGCCGAACGCGATCGCGGTGGCCGCGGCCAGGAGCCCGACGGCGCCTAGCGCGAGGAGCCGGTGAGCTCGGGGAGTGGGTTCTTGCTGCGCTGCCATGCGTCACGAAGCCTTCCCGTGGGGGGGAGGACGAGCACCTCCCATCCGGATCTGGACAACGACAGGCGGGCCGACGAGGCTCGGCCCTCGAGTTGGGACTGTCGGTCGGGCGGAAGATCGTGCGGGTCCGTGGGATGGACCAGGATCGCGAGCTTGGGCCCAAAGACCACGCCCGAGCGGACCAAGGAGGTGAGCTCGGTAGGCTGCGGCGGGGCGGTCACGACGACGAGCGTGGTGTCGCCGGCCGCGACCGACCGCAATCGGGTGAGGCCGGTGGAGAGTGCCCGCGACGTCACGTGCCCAACTCCGGCGAGCGCCTCGAGCATCTGGTCCTCGGTCAGCGTGGTGGGCGGCATGTTCGAGGTGGCCAGGCGGATCGAGAACCCGTACCGGGCCAGGAGCGCGCCGACCGATGCGGCGGCCGACACGCACTTCTCGAAGGATGGAGTGTGGCTCGATCCGACGGCGGGCTCGCGCGTGTCGAGGAAGATCACCCCCGTGGATCTCCGGGTGGACTCGTCCTGGCGGATCATGAGCTGGTTGGACCGGGCGACGCTCGGCCAGTGGATGCGGCGGAGGTCGTCGCCCTCCTGGTACTGGCGCATCGTGTAGAACTCCTCGCCGGTTCGGAACAGGTGCCGGGCAAGCGACAGCCCGCTGGCGCCGCCGAAGGGGGAAGCCGGTCCGGACTCCAGGCGCTCGATCTCGGGGGTCACGACCAGGTCGTCCCGCTGGTCGAAGCTGATCCGAAGCTTCGTGAGGGCGAAGGGGTCGGACACGTCCACCGTGAGCGGTCCGAGCGAGTATCGCCCCCGGACCTCGGGAGCAAGCGTGTACGTGGCGCGCTGCTTGCTCCGCGGCGGGATCCCCGCCACGACCAGCCGTGCGTTCCGGCCCAGGCGGCGAGGGATCGCGTCCTCGAGCAGCAGGAACGAGGTCCACACGGGAGACTCGTTCTCCACCTCGAGCTCGACCGTGACGCGCTGGCCCGGGGCGATCCGTTGGTCGGACAGACGCCGCCGGACCGAAACGCGGAACCGGCTCCATCGGGCGAACAGCGCGGCGGCGAACGGCAGGACGACCAGTCCGACGGCCACCATGTGGAGGATGGGCGACCCGGCCACCCGGGCGGCGAGCCACAGGGCGATGCCGGCGGCGAACACCACCGCGCCCCGCCCGGAGGGCACGGGTCAGGCCCTTCCGGTGACCGGGACCGTGACCTCGTTGATCACTTCCGCCAGTACCGCGCCCGCGGTCCGCCCGCTCATCACCGCGTCGGCCGTCACGATCACGCGGTGGGACAGGACCGGCAGAGCGAGGCCCTTCACGTCGTCGGGGATCACGTAATCGCGTTCCTCCGCCGCGGCCAGGGCCCTGGCCGCTCGCAGCAGCATGATCGAGGCCCGGGGGCTGGCGCCCAGGTACACGTCGGGATGCACCCGGGTGGCCTCGACGATGTCGACGATGTACCGGCGGACGGGCGGCGAGACGTGCACCTGCCGGGCCATGTCGATCATGTCGCGGACGCCGAGCGCGTCGGTCACCGGCCCGATGTCGGTCAGCGTCGACTGGACCCCGTGGGTGGCCAGGATCTCGGCCTCCACATCGGCGGAGGGATAGCCGATCGCGATCCGCATCATGAACCGGTCGAGCTGTGCCTCGGGCAAGGGGTACGTGCCCTCGTGCTCGATGGGGTTCTGGGTTGCGATGACCATGAAGGGCTGTCCGAGCTGATAGGTCTCGGTGTCGATCGTGACCTGTCGCTCCTCCATGCACTCCAGGAGGGCGGACTGGGTCTTTGGGCTGGCTCGGTTGATCTCGTCACCGAGGACGATGTTCGCGAAGATGGCCCCGGGCTTGAACTCGAAGTCTCCTCGCTCCTGGTTGAACACGTTGACCCCGGTGATGTCGGTCGGCAGCAGGTCGGGGGTGAACTGGATGCGGCGGAACGAGCAGTCGATGGATCGGGCGATGGCCTTGGCCAACATGGTCTTGCCCACACCGGGGACGTCCTCGATCAGTGCGTGACCCTCGGCGACCAAGGTGACGAGGGCCAGCCGGATCTCACGGTGCTTGCCCTGGACGACCTTCTCGACGTTGGCCTCGACCTCTCGGAAGCGCTCGGCGAAGCGCTGCCACGCCTCGGTCTTCTCGCGCGCTTCCACGACCACCTCCCGGGCTGGAACAGTCATCTTACCGGGGTGTACGCAGCCGGACGCCTCCCGGTTCCTTCCTTCGACTCGAGAGGGCGGTCGACCGTTCCACCGATCCGACCGCACCCGGCTCACGCCTCGTCGGAACGTGCCATCGTGCTGCTGGGAACCAGGGACGCAAGGAAGGCGGGGGCGGTCCGAACCGAGCTGCTGGACGCCCCGCGCGGCCCCTTGTTCGCTACTTCAGGCGTCCCGATCCCTCGGACACGATCCACCCGCCGCCTTCGGCCGGATTACAACCCTGCGATTTGGCCGATTCAAGCACCTGGGCCGGATTCCGGAGCCCGCTCGCTATACTCGCCGCAGGTCCCGAATGGGAAGAGCGCTCGTACTCAACGCGTCCCACCAGCCTCTGGCAGTCGTGACCGCCAGGAGGGCGGTGGTGCTCGTCCTGAAGGACAAGGCGGAGGTCGTCGTCTCCAACGGGATGATCTTCCGTTCCGAGCGGTACGAGATCGAAGCTCCATCGGTGCTCAGGCTGCGGTACTTCGTCAGGGTCCCGTACCGGGCCCAGGCCCCCCTCACCCGGCGCGCCGTCTTCGCCCGAGACGCGTGGTCCTGCCAGTACTGCGGCGCGGCGGCCGAGAACCTCGATCACATCGTCCCTCGGTCGCGCGGTGGTGAGCACAGCTGGGAGAACGTCGTCGCGGCGTGCCGCCGGTGCAACTCGAAGAAGGAGAACCGCCGGCCCGAGGACGCGGGGCTGCGCCTCCTGCGCCGGCCGTTCGCGCCGGCCGACGGGTTCCGGCTGTCGCTCGGCCGCCTGGATCCGGAATGGGAGCCCTTCCTGACCTAGGCGGCTGGGGTCCGCCGGCGTTCTGTACTTGAGGCGCTCCGCGTCTTCCTAATCTCTCCATCGCTCAGCAGCCTGAACTGGCCCCCGCGAGCCCACTTCGCCGTTCTCAGCCCTTGACTTGGTGGAGCGCCAGTGGCATAAGTGTGGAGCTCTGTGGAGGAGAAGGGGAGGACGGGCGTGGCCGAACTGCTCGGCACGCACAGCTATCAGCTGGACCCCAAGGGCAGGATCAGCCTGCCGGCCAGGTTCCGGGCCGTCTTCGCCGACGGCGCGGTCCTGACGCTGGGCCAGGATGGCTGCCTGTTCTGCTTCCCCAAGGACGAGTGGGAAGCACGAGCCAGCGAGGTCAGGGACCGACCACTGTCCGATGCGCGAGCCCGCGCGTATGCCCGCATGTTCTTCGGTAAGGCCGAGCCGGTCGACCTGGACGCACAGGGCCGGCTGACGATCCCGCAGCGGCTGCGAGGCGAGGCAGGTATCCGCAGGGAGGCGGTGATCGTGGGGGTCTTCGACCGGATGGAGGTCTGGGACCGCGCGGCCCACGATCGTTACGAACAGACCCACGGTGGCGCGTACCAGGCGGGGACACTCGACATCGGAGGAGAGGGATGAGGGGAACGCTGTCACGGGAGGTCGGTCAGAGCGTTCGGTTGCTCCTGTTGTCGGCCGCGACGATGGCCGCCTACGTGGCCCTCGGGCTGCTCGCCGTCCGGGTCCTGGGATGAGGGATGAGGGACGCGGGTGGCCGATGAGGGCGCGAGGGCGAGGACCCACAAGCCAGTCATGGTCGAGGAGGTCGTCGAGTTCCTCGGGGGACGGGACACCGTGATCGACATGACCCTCGGGGACGGCGGACATGCGGAAGCGCTCCTGCGTTCGGGATGCAAGCGCGTCATGGGCGTCGATCGCGACCCGGAGGCCATCGCGGTCGCCGGGTCGCGACTCGCGCCGTTCGGCGATCGGTTCGTCGCCGTCCACGCCCGGTTCTCGGAGGTGCCCGCGGGGAATCGGGCGGACGGCGTCCTGTTCGACCTCGGCGTCTCAACGATGCAATTGGAGCGAGCCGAACGAGGCTTCAGCTATCGGGTCCCCGGTCCGCTGGACATGCGGATGGGAGGCCGAGACGAAGAGGGGACCGAGAGCGCCCTCGACCTCGTCAACTCGGCTTCGGAGGAGGAGCTGGCGCGGATCGTGTTCGAGTACGGCGAAGAGCGCCGGGCCAGGAAGGTCGCGTCGGCCGTCGCGCGCGCACGCGCGAGACGGCCCATCGAGACGACCGATGAACTGGCCCGGGTGGTTGCGGGCGCTGTTGGAAGGCGGCGGGGCGGCCCCCACCCCGCCCGCCGGACGTTCCAGGCGCTTCGCATCGCGGTCAACCGGGAGCTCGAGGAGCTCGCCGCTTCCCTGCCTCGAGCGGTGGATCTCCTCACTCCCGGTGGCCGCGTCGTCACCATCGCGTACCACTCCCTCGAGGATCGAACGGTGAAACGGTTCCTGGCCGCCGAGCCCAGGCTCAGGTCGCTCACCAGGAAGCCCGTTCGCCCCTCATCGGAGGAGGCGGCCCGAAACCCCCGGGCCAGGAGCGCGAAGCTTCGGGCCGCCGAGCTGGTGGACGACGGTGACACACGCCCGGTCGACCAGGGGCCTCGCGGAGCTGCTGCATGAGCCAGCCGGCTCGGGCCCTTCCCGCCCGCCCCATACCCGCGCATCTCCCCACGCCCGTTCCTTCGCGCCGAGCCCGGCCCGCCCCCCGGCCGGCCCCGCCCCCC
>JBOGVH010000368.1:0-5324 GCA_050695235.1 Actinomycetota bacterium | reverse complement strand
GCCTGTACGCATGCGGACGAGGGAGCGGCCGCCGCGCATGCGGCGTCGCAGATCGCAGGGGACGTCCCCGACGTCGTGGCGGTCTCGTGCTTCACCCGGACGGGACGCACCGCAGCCTTCCTTTCGAGCGAGCGGCCCCCGGTCCCGATCTACGCGTTCGCCCCCGATCCGGCCGTGCGCCGGGCACTGGCCATCCGATGGGGGGTGCGGCCGCTCCCGGCGGCGGTGCCGGACGACACGGATGACATGATCGCGCTGATGGACGAGGGGCTCCGGGCCGCCGGCGTTGCCACCGATGGCCAGCTCGTCGTCCTCGTGGCGGCGTCGCCGTTTGGGCGGGCGCACACGAACATGGTCAAGATCCACCGGCTCGGCAGCTCGACGCATTGACCGCTCCCGCGGAGCGCGAGATGAAACGCGACCTGGAGAAGGCCCAGCACCGGCACGAGGCAGAGGAGCACGCCACTGCACGGAGACGACGGTGGTGGCTGTTCCGCAGGCGCCGGCCGGGCTGAGTCGAGTCACGCGCGGCCGTGAGGGCCGTCAGCTCCGGTGGAAACTCGACCTCGCGAGGGCCTCGTCCTTTTCGACCACGACATCGAGGACGTCGCGTGGTCCGGCTCTCGCGGTGTCTACCCCTGCGACTTCGCTGGCGTGGTTCCGAACCGGCTCGTGGCCGTTCGCACTCCCCACCTGTAGAGGGGTGGCGTGAGGACCCGGAAGGCCTGCCATAGGCTCATGCCCCTCGGCACGGACACCTCGGGTGCCTTCCCCTGCCTCACGACGTCCACGATGACCCTGGCCACCTTGTCTGCCCCCATGACGAGCGCCGAGGGCAACCGTCCCTGGGGGAACCCCTCGGTGGCGGCGAAGCCAGGGTTCACGCTGGTCACGAGGATGCCGCGAGGGGCGAGCTCGTAGTACAGGGACTCCGAGAACGCCACGACGCCGTGCTTTGATGCCGAGTACACCGACAAGCCGGGGCTGGCATACCGTCCTGCCAGCGACCCCACGTTCACGATGTGGCCGGCCCCACGATCGAGCATCATGGGAAGGAACACCTTCGTGCAGACCAGCACGCCGAGCAGGTTCACCCGGATGACCCGTTCGATCTGCTCGAGCGACAGGTCCTCGAACCGTCCCCCGCCGGGGATGCCCGCGTTGTTGATCAGCACGTCGCATCGACCGAAGGCCTCGTCCACTCGATTGCGGAGCTCCTGGAGGTCGGCGACCTCGGTCACGTCGCAACGAACGGCGAGGGCCCGGCCGCCCTTCCCCTCGATCTCGGCCGCCAGGGCCTCCAGCCGCTCCGCGCGGCGCGCTGCGAGCACGACGGCCGTTCCCTCCTTCGCCAGCATCCTCGAGGTGAGCTCGCCGAACCCCGACGAGGCACCCGTCACCACCGCCACGGCACCGCGGAGCTCCATCTCACGGCTCCCTGGCGCTCGTGACGCTCTGCCCGCCGTCGACGACCAACACCTCGCCGGTCACGAACGACGCCGTCGGGGAGCAGAGATACAGCGCGCCCGCGGCGACGTCCTGCGGGCGCCCCCACCGGCCGAGGGGGATGTTGGACCGGATCCGGGCTTCGACCTTCGGGTCGTCCCGCTCGGGCTGGTTCATCTGGGTGTCGATCCAGCCCGGGGCGATCGCGTTCACCCGCACACCCGCCGGTGCCCACTCGAGCGCCGTGGCCTTGGTCAGATTGATCATCGCGGCCTTGGCCGCTCCGTAGTACGTCAGGCCCTCCTCGACGGTGAACCCGTCGATGGAGGCGACGTTCAGCACGCAGCCCGAGCCCTTGGCCAGCAGGACCGGCGCGGCCGCGCGCATCCCGTACACCACGGAGAAGAAATTCGTCCGGAAGTACTTCTCGAACCCCTCCGCCCTGGTCTCGATGAACGGTGCAATGAACGGCGCGGCGCCGGCGTTGTTCACCAGGATGTCGAGCGTGCCGAGCTCCCGAACGGTCCGCTCGATCAGATCTCGGACGGCGTCCTCGTCCGAGACGTCGGCCACGATCGGCACGGCCCGCCGGCCGAGCTGCTCGACCTCCTCGGCCGTGCGTTCGACCTGCTCCTTCGTCCTGGCGGCGAGGGCCACGTCGGCTCCCTCGCGGGCGAAGGCGTGGGCGATCGCTCGCCCGATCCCGCGCCCCCCGCCCGTGACCACAGCGATCTGCCCCTCCAGTGAGAAGTCGTTCACCCGCACGCCCCCTACGATTGATGGTGGATGGACGTTATCGAATCCCATGCAGCGCAGCTGCCCGCGATCGACGAACGGTGGACAGGCCGGGTCCGCGACCGTGAGGAGCTGATCCGCGGACTCCTCGTTGGTCGGATCGCCGGTCCCTCCCTCAGCCATCCCCTCGACAACGTGTTGCGCAACATCCGGCTGCTGTGCGAGGGCGACCCTGACAAGCAGTTCGGGTTGTCCGGCCTGCCCGGGGCGTTCACCCCATCGGAGGCGCTGGGGCTCGTGGGCCGGGCCGCGGGCTTCACGCCGGATCCGAACGCGACGACGGGACCCGTTCCCGTCGATCCGGAGCTCGTAATCGAGGCCTGCGACGCGGTTGGGTATCGGCTTGCCGGGGCATGTGCCCGGGGGGAGCGCGTGATCCTGGCCACCGGGCATCCGGTCGGCCTGGCCCACCTGTACACCGGGGTGGGGCGGCAGATCGCCGCTCGGGGCGTCGAGCTGCTCAGGCCGTACGAGGGGGTGGCCTGGCGCGACGCAGATGACCGCCACGGGTGGCAGGTCCGGTACCTGGAAGGGGTCGCCCTGCTCACCGACCGGGCCTCGGCCCGTCACACGCATCGGGGCGACGCCATGGCCAGGATGCTCGGTGAGGTGCGGCCGGACCTGGTGTTCGCCGACCACGGGTTCGCCGGGGCCGCCATCGAGGCCGGCGTCGAGACCCTCTCGATCGCCGACGTGAACGACCCGGCGCTCCTCGTGGCCAGGGCCCAGGGCCGGACGGACACCGTGATCGTCATGGACGACAACGTTCAGCCCGACGCCTATTGGCCCTGCTACCAGGCCATCGTGGCTCATCTCGCCGACTGAGTAGAATTCGCCCCACGTTGGAGCTTGATCCCTTCTCCGAGGCACGGTTCGTACGCGTGATCGGGGCGCGTCGCCCCGAGCGAATCTCCACCATGGCCGCCACCCATCCGCCCACCCCGGGAGGAGGACCCCGGGCCGGCTGACACGCTCGCGCACGCACGGAACGGGGCCTCCGGGGAGGGGCGAGACCGCCCCACGCGGAGGCGAAGGTGAACGAGCACGAGGCGCTGGTCGAACGCGCGGTGCGTCACAAGCGCACGGTGCTGCTCGTCGGTGGGCTCGATACGGGCAAGTCCACGCTGTCACGCATGCTCCTGCGCGCGGGGGTGGACGCGGGGCGACCCTCCGCCTTCCTGGACGCGGACGTGGGCCAGAAGACGGTGGGTCCTCCGGCAACCATCTCGCTGAAAGCCGTGCGCTCGGTGGCCGACCTCGAGCCCGACGTCCTGGCCACGGGCGACGCGCTGTCCTTCATCGGCTCCACGTCGCCTCAGGGATACCTGCTGCCCGTCGTCACCGGGGTGGTCGCCCTGGCTCAGCGAGCTCGCGAGGAAGGAGCGGACTTCCTGGTCGTCGACTCCGGGGGGCTGGTGTCGGGGATCACCGGCCAGGTCCTGAAGTACCACAAGGTCGAGATGCTCCGGCCCGACATCGTCGTCGGCCTTCAGCGGGGCGAGGAGCTCCAGCCGCTCCTCGGCGTGATCCAGCGGTTCTTCTCAACCGAGGTCGTCTCGCTCGGCGTTCATCCCGACGTCGTGCCGACCTCCGTTGAGCAGCGGGCGGAGAATCGCGAGGCCGCGATGCGCCGGTACTTCTCCGCGGAGCTCCACCGATGGCGGGTCAAGCCGACCGTGTTCATGCCGGCCCTTCCCCCGATGTTCAACCTGGCCAAGCTGGACCGGATGCTCGTCGGCCTGTCCGACGGCGACGGCGGATACCTCGGGATCGGGTACCTCGAGTACGGGCCGGAGGATGGAGTGCTGCGCCTCATCTCGCCTGTGGCAGAGGGGCCCAAGGCGCTTAGACTGGGCTCCGTTCGCCTGGAGGAGACCTACCGCGCCAAGCGCGTGGACCTCCGGAACGTGTTCGGCTCCGAATGACGACGAAGGGACACTCGTGCCGTCACTGATCAAGAAGCGTCGCAAGAAGATGCGGAAGAAGAAACACAAGAAGCTGTTGAAGAAGACCCGCTGGCAGCGTCGACAGCAGGGCCGCTAGGGAGCGGGAGCCCGGCCGTGCTGGCGTCGGGCGCGAGCCGGGCCGACGTCCTGCGCGCCGTGGCCCTCGCCGTGGCCCTGGCCACCTCGGCCGTGGGGTGCGCACCCTCCCAGCAGGAGGAGCGGAACGCCGACATCGCGGCGTCCACGGCAGTCGGCTTCCGGTCCTCGGACGGGGTGAAGCTCGCGGGGAGGGTGTTCGGTGACGGGCGGGTCGGCGTGGTCCTCGCCCACATGTTCCCGGCGGACCAGACCTCGTGGTGGGCGTTCGCCCGGGTCCTGGCCCCGAAGGGGTTCACCGTCCTCACCTTCGACTTCCGCGGGTATTGCCCCGGCGGCGTGGCCGGCTGCTCCGAGGGCCAACGGGACGTCGCCGCGATGTGGCAGGACGTCCTCGGCGCGGTCGACTTCATGATGGCCCGAGGACTGGTCCGCGTGATGCTCGTCGGCGCCAGCATGGGTGGGACCGCCTCCCTGCTCGCCGCGGCCCAGCCGGGTGTGCCGGTCGTCGCGATCGTCGCGCTCTCGGCCCCGCAGTCCTTCGAGGGGCTGACCGCCGACCGCACCGTCCTGGGGAACGTCACCGCGGCCAAGCTGTTTCGTCGCGGGCAACGCCGATCCGACGGGAGCGGCCACCGCGGCGCAGGCCATGTACGAGGAGTCCCCGCCGCCGAAGCAGGTCGAGATCGTCACGTCCAGCGACCACGGCACCGACCTGCTCACAGGGAATCAGTCGGGCCGAGTGCAGACGCTGATCATGGGATACCTCGAGCAGCATGCTGGGGCCTGATGGAACGGCCCATCGTGTTCATGAGCGACTACGGCCTGGCCGATGAGTTCGTGGGGATCTGTCACGGCGTCGTGGCCCGCATCGCCCCGCGGGCCAGGGTGATCGACCTGACCCACGCGATCCCTCGACATGACGTGGTGACCGGCGCCATGGCGCTCGGCCGCTCGGCGCCGTTCATGCCGGAGAACGCCGTGTACCTGGGGGTGGTGGACCCGGGCGTCGGGTCGGCCAGGCGCCCGGTCGCCGTGGCC
>JBOGVH010000367.1:0-3690 GCA_050695235.1 Actinomycetota bacterium | reverse complement strand
GCTCACCCGCCTGCAGGCCCGCTACCCGGAGGTGCAGGTGGTCTTCGCCGACACCCGTGCCTTCGCCGAGGATTGGACCTGCCGGTTCCTCACGGCCGCGCTCGCCGACGCCACTGAGGTTCGTGGCGAGAGGTGAGTGTGGAGCCATCCCAGTCGACTTGACCCTCGGATCCTGATGCGACCCGCGTTCATCTGCTCGTGGCTCGCTGTGACAGGGTTTTCGCGCCCCACAGGATCCCTCCGCGAGCCACAGGTTCCCGATGGCGTCCAGGGCCATGGCAGCGATCCGGGAGTCGCGGGCAGCGTCCGCCGCACGGTTCCCGTCGGGGTCGAACCGGATAACCCGACGGCGGCTGTCGTCGACGACCCACGCATCTCCTTCACCCGTGATCTGGAGGAGGTTGGGGGTGACCTTGGGTGGAAGGAGGCGACGGCTGGAGCCGTCGCGTGGATCGATCGACACGATCCCACGCTCGAAGTCGGCGACCACCAGGAGGCCACCGTGCACAACCCCCTGGCCGAACGGCAGCCCACCACCGAGGGACGCGGCAGTGACCTCTCCGGAGTGCGTGTCGATCCGCAGGACGGTCGGCCCAGCCCCCCGCCCCGGCTCCGGTATGGTGATGGCCCAGAGCTCCTTGCCCGGGGCGAGGAGGAGGCCGGTATTGTCGGCGACTGGTTCAGGCAGCTGCTCGTCGACGACGACCTCATAGCCCTGTCCGTCGATGGCCAGGAGGCGGCCGTCGATGTCGGTGAGCCACAACCACCGTCCATCCCAGGCAGCGCCGGCCAGGCCCACCGTGGGGACGTAGGGGCCATGCACCGGGACGCCGCCGGCCACGGTCCTCCGAGCTGACGGTGCGGTCGGCTCGGCCGGGCCTCGCGGGGAAGCCTGCGGTTGCTGAGGTGTACCGATGGAACAAGCGACCGCGGCGGCCACCAAAAGGACGGCCGCCGCGGTCGCCGGGTGCGTCGGACCTGAGACCTGTCGGCAGCCTACCCGCACTCGGCGGCGACGTACTGGCGTGCGGCGTCGAGGTTCACCGCTACGCCTCGCTCGTACGTCTGACCCTCTGCGATGGCCTGGCGGAAGTCCGCGCACAGGGCCTGTCGATCCTCCTCGGCGAGTTCTTCGGCATACAGTAGCCGGGCATTGGCGTAGGGGTTCGCCTGGCAGGCAGCATCGGCCCGGGAGAGGACGAACTGAGCTTGCTGCGTGTCGATCAATAACACGCGGGTTGCAGGATCGAATACCTCGCTCGACTGCTCCCGGGCGGCGACCCGGTTGAAGTCGGCACAGCTCCGCACCGGTTTGACATTAGGGTCAGTTGCTGCTGCCTGAGGCTGGCCCACCCCGGAGGCCGCGACCGCCAGGGCCGTGAGGAGGCAGAGCAGGACGACCGCCGGGACCTTCCACACTGGTGATGGGACCGGGCTGGTTCTGCCAGAGCTGCCGCCCGTCATGGGTACCTCCAGTTCGGGTAGATGTGGTCGCGCATCTCCTGCCGATCGATGGAGACCCATCCCGACGGCAGCGAGCAGTTGGTCGCCCCGTAGTTGGAGACGGCGTCGACCCCACAGTAGTCCGTGAACCCCAGGGAGTGCCCGGACTCATGGATGAGGAAGTTCCGTCTTGTGGTGTCGCCTCCCGAGTAGTTGTTGAAGCGCACCCGGCGGATGTGGATCCGGCAGGGGTGGAGGCCGCATGGGTGGCTCAGGCCCCAGTACGAGCAGTACGCCTCTGTTGCTATGGAGCTGTGCACGTGACCGCCGTAATCGCCGTGGCCGGCCGCGAACCACTCCGACTCGGACATATAGTCGAGCACGATGTCGATGGAGCGGGTGACCTGCCCGTCACAGCGCGCCTGGAAGAGGTCAAGGCCGCTTGGCCAGGCGCCTCGGAACTCCGAGGCACTGCCGTCGGTCGTGTTCTGAATCCTGTCCCAGGCCATCTGCTCGGCATGGCATCGTTCGGACGAGACCCACAGGTGCGCTTCGGTGTAGCGGGCGAGCCAGTGCCACCCGTGGTTCGGATAGGCGGAAAGAGCCGAACACGAGCACCTCGCGCCCCGTCCACATGCCGCTTGCCAGGTTGAGCCCGTGCGGGGCATCGGCGATTCGCCACCACGTGTCGGTCCCGGGGTCATAGGCGGCGCCTCGCACCGGGCCGGGCGTTCCCGGATGCCCCCCGCCCCATACCAGCAACTCCGTTCCGGTCCACACCCGCACCCCGCCCCACTTCGGGCCGATGGGCGCAGACGCGATCCTCCGCCACGAGCGGGTCTCGGGGTCGAAAGACTCCGCATCCAGACGCTCCCCACGCCTGAGACCGAGGAAGATGGCCTCCTTGCCGGTCCACACAGCATCGGCGTAGGCACCCGCCACTGGGGCCTCGCCAGGTGTGAGTCGTTGGGTCGAACGCGAACCCACCGGCGGTCCGCTTGCAATCGTCCTTGACGGAGGGATCACAACCGCCCCAGGCGAATAGTTCGGATCCAGTCCACATCCTTCATCTCCGGCGGAGGCGGGAGCTTGCTCCAACCCACGGGAAGGTCGGAGATGGGATGGCCCGTGGTCCTTGTCGCCGTTCCCCTCGGGGGCTCGCGCCGCAGCACCCCGAGGAGAGCGATCCCCGCGACACCAAGGAAGATGACCAGTGGCAAGGAATCGTCCCCGCGAACCGGGGCCGACTCCCTCTCGCCGCGCATCCGGCGACCTCACGCCCATAACTACCAGACTGGGACCTGCCACCCGACGTTCCCCATGTCGCCGAGCGAAGAGCCGGGGAGTGCGAGTGTTTACCGATCTCGCGAACCGACAGTCACGATGGAGCTACGGTAGGTCGGCCTAACCGCTAGTCGTTTCTGATCCCGCGGTGGCAATCGTTTCGTGATGAAAGCGAGATCCAGCCGGTCGGCGGTGCTGCACCCGCCGGAACCGACATCCACTCGCGTCCGCACCGTCTCGACGACCTACGGGTGAATCCACCAGCAGGACGCCAATCGCTTTGGCGCTGCGGCTTGTGGGAGCCAGGATGGAGTACGAGGATGCAAATCGTGCTGGCTCGACGCGGTAACCGGCCGTGAGGCCATGAAGGATGGCGATGCCCGAGGTTGACGTGGTGACGGGGGCCTTCGGCTACACGGGCAGGTACATCACCGCACGCCTGCTGGAGTCCGGGAGGAGCGTGAGGACGCTCACCGGCCACCCGAATCGCCCGAACCCGTTCGGGGATCGGGTCGCTGTCGCCGCCTTCGACTTCGAGGACCGACGCAAGCTCGCGGGGCATCTGCGTGGGGCAACCACGTTGTACAACACGTACTGGGTCCGGTTCCCGCGCGGGGACGTCACCTTCGAGCGGGCCGTTGCCATCAGCGAGACCCTGATCCACGCGGCCAGGGATGCCGGAGTGCGCCGGATCGTCCACGTGAGCATCACGAACCCGTCGGAGGACTCGCCGTTCCCGTACTTCCGGGGCAAGGCCACGGTGGAGCGGATGATCCGCGACTCGGGTCTCGGCTACGCGATCGTGCGTCCCACGGTGATCTTCGGGCGGGAAGACATCCTCATCAACAACATCGCCTACATCCTGCGCAGGGTCCCGATCTTCGGGATCCCAGGCTCGGGGTCATACCGGCTTCGGCCGGTCTCGGTTGAGGACGTCGCGGACATCTGCGTACGGTCCGGACT
>JBOGVH010000366.1:0-5162 GCA_050695235.1 Actinomycetota bacterium | reverse complement strand
GCCGCCATCTTCGACGCGCACCTGTTGTTCCTGGAGGACGAGGAGCTCATCGCGCCGGTCCGGTCGGCGATCCTCGACGGAGGCCGCGGGGCGGGAGAGGCGTGGAAGGAGGCCATCGATCGGGTGGCGGAGACGTGGCGGGCCGGACCCACGGCGACACCCGGCGAGGCGGGCAAGCCGGACAGTCTGCCGTCGACCACCGCGGACGCCTGTGCCTCGGCGCCCCCGGCGTCGCTCGGAGCCGCCGCTCCGGCCTGGCTCTCGACATCATCGCCGAACCGCTCGGCCGCAAGGGCCCCGATGGCGTCGATGGCCGCCTGGGCCTCCGGTCCCCGCGCCACCACCTCGATCTGGTGCCCCTGGCGGACCCCCAGCGTGGCCACCGCATTCAGGCTCCTGGCATTGGCCGGCCCCGCGCCGGTGGTGCGGTTGGTCACGCGGACGTCGGCGTCGAACCGCCCCGCCGTCTGGACGAACCGGGCGGCCGGCCTGGCGTGGAGCCCGAGCGGGTTCTCCACCGAGAGCCGAACGCTCGCGTGCGGTCCGGCCGCCTCTCGAGTGTCCGGAGCGGAGACCGAGTCGGCCGGCGACGGCGCCGGCGTCCCGAGGTGCGCGGCCTTGGGCCCGAGTCCTCCCCGGGCTTCCTCGGCGACTTCCGGGAGTGACCTACCCAGCCTGGCCGCCACCGCGGCGGCCACGGCACCCTCGACGAACGGCGCCTCGCACAGCAGGATCCGCTCCCGTCGATCGGTCGGCAGCATGTCCAGGGCCATCTCCGCCGAGAGCACGGCGCTCCCCAGGTCCATCAGGACGAGCACGCCATCATCGGACCAGACGCGCTCGATGGCCCGCATGACGAGGACCGCGTCGGTCCCCATCGGCCGGTCGGGCATGTCGAGGCCGCCCACCGGTTCCAGGCGGACGTCCGCCCCGCCCATCTCGCGCGCCAGGTCGGCCACGCCCTCCGCGACCTTCGCGCTGTGCGAGACCAGGACGATGCCGATCACGTGATCACCGGATCCTCGCCCGAAGCCTACCGGCCGGTGGTTGGCCGGCCGCTCTCACGACAATCCGTAGGCTCGGTACAGGAGCTCGACCGGATGGACGGAGGGGATCCCCGTCGCCCGGGTGATCTGCCACCGGCAGGTCTCGCTGTCGCACGCGGCGACCTCCGTCGCCACCTCCGTGACCTGACGGAACAGCGGAGCACCCACCTCCATGGCGATGTCGTACTTCTCCGTCTTCAGTCCGTACGTCCCGGCCACGCCGCAGCACTCGACATCGCTGTCCACCACCTCGAGCCCGGGGATCAGCCCGAGAAGCTCGATCGCCGGCTTGCCGATACCGTGGCCCCGCTGCTGGCACGGCGCGTGGTAGAGGACTCGCATGTCGAGCGGCCGGAAGTCGGTTCGTAGGGCTCCCCGCTCGTGCAGGTCCAGCAGGAACTCGCAGATGTCGAACATGTGGGCCGACACCGTTCGGAGGTCCTCGTCGTCCTCCAGCTCGAGGATCTCGCGGGCCTCTCGCTTCAGCATCAGCCCGCAGCTGGTCGAGGTGGCCACGATGTCGTAGCCGCGCCGGGCATACGGCTCGAGGCGCCGAGCGAGCTTGCGGACGTACAGCCGCGCGTCGTCGAACAGCCCGTTCGACTGGAGCGGCAGCCCGCAACAGTCCTGCCGGGGGACGATCACCCGGAAGCCGTTGTGTTCCAGGACGGCCACGGCCATCTGCCCCACCCGAGGCTCGAAGTGGTTCGTGCTGCACCCGTGGAAGTACACGACGGCCTTGGTGGCCCGAGTGAGCGGGGGGTGGCGGCGGGCCCACGACTGGAACGTCCGGCCGGCGAACAGCGGCATGGGCGCCTTCCGGTGGACCCTGAGGGTTCGCTCCAGCAGCCACCGGAACGCGCGGTTCTTGAGGAAGAAGTTGGCGATGGGGGCGAGCGGCGTCCCCACCCTGCCCATGGCGCTCGGCCGGGCGATGATCCGGTCCCGGAGGGGGATCCCGCGCTGGGCCTTCATCTTTGCCCGGGCCTGGGAGTTGATCTCGGCGATCTTCACGCCCTGGGGACACACCGTGGTGCAGATCCCGCAGCCGGAGCAGTAGTCGAGGGAGGCATCGGGCGAGCCGTCGTCGGTCCGGAACCGCTCGAGCTGTGGCCCGACATACTTCGGCCCGGGGAAGAGCGGCGTGACGTTCGACACCGGGCAGAACGTCTCGCAGATCGTGCACTTCACGCAGTGGTCCAGCGACCCCCGGACCCACTCCATCGTGTCCATCAGGACGCCCCCTCCACGATCGCGGACGCGACGGCGAACCCCGATGCCAGGGCCAGGCCGTTTCCGGACAGCTCCTTCCACGGCTCGGCGCCTCCGAGTGCGGCGCCGGCGGCGAAGAGATTTCGGAACGCCACGCTTCCCTCGAGGTCGAGCGGCCGGAGGCGCTCGTCCACCGAGATCCCCGCCCGGGCCAGGGGCTGGTCGTCGAAATACCGCGGGACGAACCGAGGCTCACCGGCGGCGGGGACTCCCGACACCGCCAAGCCGAACACCGACTCATGGACCTCGCCGTAGGAGTCGAGGAAGAGGGCGCCCTCGGCGAACCCCCCGGTCGCCAGCACGAACCACCTGGCCTCGATCGGCGTGGCGCGGGCCGCCGCCGACTGGATGATCACGTGGGTCACCACGCCGTCCTTCGTCTGCGCGCCTGCGGCCGTCGAACCCATCAGGAGTCGCCCTCCCGCGCGGACGAACGCGTCGCTCAACGCGTGGAACAGCCGGATGCCGGCCACCGAGGGCGGCAGCGTCGGCACCTCGAACACCGGCCGTCCCAGGCGATCCTGGAGATCGAGCCAGGTCGTTCGGTGCTCGTGGAGGCCGAGCACCGACGGGAACCCCACCGACTCGCCGGGTTCCAGCCTGGGAAGGAGCTCGGCCGCCACCACCGACCGGAACTCCTGATCCTCGAACATCCGTGCGTAGCCGAGCGGGCTCACGTCGGCTTCGGCGCCCGGATCGGTGAGGGGCACGGCCCGTGCGTCCGCGGTCACGCCGGTCGGGAGCTTGGCCTGGGAGAGGTTCTCGGCCAAGAGCCGGGGAAAGAAGTCCTTCAGGGCCCGAAGGCCGGCGAACGCGAACCGGCCCCCCGACCGGAGGTCCCCGGCGGTCATGGCCTCCGGGACGAACGCCGATGGCTTGGGCACCCCGACTGCGGTGGGGAGCAGGAGGTTCTCCTCGATCGTCCCGACGTAGGCGAGCGACGGCACGAGTGCTCGGAGCCATTCAGCACTCGCGGCCACCGTGTAGGCCGGCATCCGCGCGTAGGGATGGTCCGGTCGCTCGGCCACGAAGGAGGCGAGCGCCTCGGCGGGGCGCTCCACCAGGTCGGGCGCGTAGCCCAGCACGTCGATCGTCGGGGGGGCCAGATGCGTGGCGCCCGGTCCCTTCGCCACAAGGGTGGTTCGAAGGCCCGCCTGGGCCAGGCGAACGCCCGCGGTCAGCCCGGCCAGGCCCGCCCCGACCACCACGGCGTCGGCGCTCATGCGGCGCCAACCCAGGCACCCGGGAGGTGAGCGACGTCGAGGATCCCCTGGAAGATCCAGTCGTCCAGCCTGGCCTGGCGCAACTGGTCGCCGTGCAGGATGGGCTGGACCCCCTTCCATCGTTCCTGGACGAAGTCGAGCAGGGAGCGGTTGGCGGCATCCCCGGCCATCTTCTCCACCTGGTGCAGGATCCCGGTGGCCCGGTAGATGCAGAAACCGCCCTGGCAGGGTCCCATCCCCAGCCGGATCGTCCGGCGGATGTCGTCGAGGTCGATGGTCTCGCGCCGCAGCATGGCCGCCTCGAGGCGACGACGGGGAACGAGCTCACATTCGCAGATCAGCTGGTCCTCGTGGAGTGTGGTCTCCCGACGCTCCACCCGCGAGCCGAGCCAGTAATACCGGCTCTGCTCGGAATCGGGCAGGGGTTCGTCCGCGGTGCGGCACGGCTGGTCCACGCCGACCTCCGCGCACAGGGCGTCGACGGTATCCTCGGCCATCAGCCGGAACGTGCAGAACTTCCCGCCGGTGATCGTGAGGAACCGCTCGACGCCGTCTCGCTGCCGGTGGTTCAGCAGCGTGTGGGCCCGAGTGACGTCGCGCGTGTCAGCCCCCTCGGGCTTGTCCTGGTACAGGGGCCGGACCCCGCCCCATACCCGGAGCGCCCGGGCCCGGCGAAACCCGGGGACCAGGTTCTCGCCCGCGTCCATCATCTGCTGGACCTCGTCCCGGTCGATCTGCCAGTCGTCGGGGTCGGCCACCTTCTGATCCGTCGTCCCGATCACCGACACGGTGCGGATCGGAACGATGATGTCGCCGTCGGCCGGCATCTCGCACCGGTTGACCACCGTGTTCACCAGCCGGTGGTTCATGGCGATCATGATGCCCTTGCCCGGGAGCACGGTGACCTCGCAGCCGGCCATGGCCGCGATCCGGCCGGCCCACGCCCCCGAGGCGTTCACCACGTAGTCGGCGTCGATCCGGACGTCCTCACCGCCCCGGCGGTCCTTGACCAGGGCCCCCCGCACCGCCCCGCCCTCGACCGTGAGGTTCAGCACCTCGTGGTAGGGGAGGATGCGGCCCCCGTACGCCTGGGCCGACCGGGCGCAGGCCCACACGGTCTTCCACGAGTCCACGCTGGCATCGGGAACGGTGAAGGCCCGGGAGATCAGGGGGTTCATCCGTGGCTCGCGGCGGAGGGCCTCGGCGACGGGGATCTCCTCGACCGGTATGCCGGCGGCCCGGCACCCCTCGACGAACCGGTCCGCGTACTCCGGCGTGTCGATGGGCGTCGTCACGAACAGCCCGCCGGTGTCCTCGATGCAGTCGGTGGCGATCCGCCGAAGGATCCGGTTCTCGTGCATGCACTCCTCGGCGGCCTTGGGGTCCTTCACCACGTACCGGCCGCCGGAGTGGAGGAGCCCGTGGAACCGTCCGGTGGTCCCGGTGGCCAGGTCGCCCCGATCCACCAGGACGGTGGAGAACCCGCGCATCGCGGCATCCCTGGCCACGCCGACGCCGGTGGAGCCTCCCCCGATGACGAGCACGTCGGTCGAAAGCGTGGCCATCCCGTCGATTCTCCTACGGGGCGGATGTACGGGGAGCGGGGTGCGGCGCCCCGGCC
>JBOGVH010000365.1:0-2128 GCA_050695235.1 Actinomycetota bacterium | reverse complement strand
GGGTGAGCACGAGCGCGCCCGCGATCAGGGCGATCTTGGTAGGCATGGAAGCTCCTTTCCGGTCCGTTGAGGTCGGCGGGCCGGAAGGGATCAATGCCGCAGGCGGATCCCCTCGTCGGGGGGATGGCGGCCGATCGGCTCGATGCGTTCGCGCCGCGTCGGATCGACAGTGGGACTTGGTGACACGGTCGCGACGGCGATCACCGGTCTGCCCGGGATGAGCAAGGCCGTGGCGACCGCGAGGAACGCCACGCACAGGCCGAGCATCATCGCCATCCCGTGGATCCCCCCGGCCGCGAGGAGGTGCCACGAGAGCAAGAGGGCGAGTGCCACGACGACCAGCAGGAGCACGAGGCGCAATCGCGGGTCGCGGATCGCTCGAGGCATGCTCTGATGATACGTCGCCGGGAGCCTTCGTTCCTAGCTGCCCACCGCCCACACGCCGTGGGGCGCCGAGCCGACGGGGATCGTCCTCAGCTGATCACGCGTGTCCGCGTCGTAGATGACGAGGCGGTCGTTGGCGTGATCCGCGACGATGACGCGCCGCCCGCCCGGCAGGACCGTCACGTGATGCGGCTCCCCAGGGAACTCGATGCGCTCGACCACGTGGATCGTGCGGACCCGAAGGACGAAGACCGCGCCGGCCCCGTGATCGGTGATCCAGCAGAAGCGACCGTCTGGCGTGAAGTCCAGGTGGTGCGCCTCCACTCCGAGGGGAATCGACTCAACGAGCCGGCCACGGCGGCCGGTGAAGACGTGCAGCGCCCCATTCCAGTCGGTCACCCACAGATTCCCGTCGGGCGCGAACAGGATGTCGTGCGGGCTCCCGTCGGTGTCGACGTAGCGGACGGGCTCACGCCGATCCAGCAGGTCCACGACCGCCAGATCGTCGCTTCCCTCGAGCGTGACCCAGGCGTGGCGCTGCTGTGGGTCGATCGCCAGGTCGTGCGGATCGGCCTTCAGCAGGATCCGCCGGACCAGCGTGCCGTCGAGCCGTACCAGCTGCACCCGCTCGATCGCCTGGTTCGCCACGACCACCCTGTTACGGGCGATCTTCACGTCGTGCGGGGCCCCGCCCAGGTCGACGAAGGTCCGTTCGCCGTCCCGGACGATGACGATGCGGTCCGAGGCCCACAGGGCCGCGACGACGGTGCCGTCCGGAGCGACCGTGATATTGTGCGGGCCGCCGCCTCGCGTATCGATGCGGCTGAGCACGCCCTCGTCTAGGTCGACCTTCGCGAGCTCGCCCGCGCCCTCCAGCGCCACCCACACGATCCGATCGGATCGGTCGGCGACGGCATCGGGTCGGTGGGCCACGATGAAGACAACCGCCAGCGACGCCGCGAGGAATGCCCGCGCTGGCCTCATGCCCGTCTTCATACCCGCAGGGGACCGACCCGGCAACGACGGTTCCCGCCCTCGCCACGGGCGCCCCAGCCCTACTCGGAGAAGGCCGCCCGCCACTCGTCGGCGGTCTCTGCCGTCCACGGCTGGGTGAAGCCACACGGCCAGGCGATCGGATCCTCGAGAGGGTCGCCACCCCACCGCGGTTCACCTGCGATGAGAAGCCGCGTGCCTGGCACAGCGCGGATGATGCCGGCGGAGGTCTCGGTATTGAGGACCTCGATCCACACTCCGACCTCGGAGGCCGAACCACCACGGAACCACCGGTTGACCTCGAAGGTCACCCATGGCACCTCGTCCTCGCCCTTGGGGAGCCGGGGGTCAGTACGAACCTCGGTGGCGAGCACGGTCCCGTCGAACGCGAACGAGCGTCGCACGAGCGTCTCCGCGTTGTAGGTCTTAGAACGTGCCGGAGCCCGCAGGGGTACGGGGTCGCTCTGCAAACGGGCCTGACTGAGACGGGCGCGAGGAGGTGGTGCTTCCCCAGAAACCCGTTCTCCCTTGCATCGAACGGCGTGCACGAACCGGCGACCGCCAGGCCCGCAACCTGGCGGTGGGGGAGCGGCTCCAAGGGATCCGGGTCGTGATCCGGGACCGGGACGCCAAGTTCTCCGGCCCATTCGACGAGGTCATCTGCTCCGAAGGCTTGAACATCTTCAAGACACCGATCCGGGCTCCGAAAGCGAACGCGTTCGCCGAACGGTGGGTGCGCACGGTCCGGACC
>JBOGVH010000364.1:0-3362 GCA_050695235.1 Actinomycetota bacterium | reverse complement strand
CCTCGGGGCGCATCCCAACCGCGGCATCAGGCCGACCAGGCGCGGACCGAGGTCACCGGGGCCAGGCGGGGAGTCACCGTCCTCCACGTCCCGCCGCCGTCGGCCGAGCCGAACACCTCGCCCGACGTGGCGCCGAAGTACAGGCCGAGTGGATCGCCGCCGTCGTGCCCGAACGCCTGGCGAAGGACCGTGAGATACGCCTGCCCCTGCGGCAGTCCCTGGTCTCGCGCCGCCCACGTGCCGCCCGCATCGGTAGTCTCGTAGACGCGGACCTTGCCCTCGGGCGTGACCCTGTCTCCGTCGGAGACCAAGGGGATCACGAACGCGCGGTCGGGGCGGTGCGGATCCTGGACGAGCGGGAAGCCGAAGTTCGACGGTAGGCCCTCGGCGATGTCGAGCCATGTCTCGCCGCAATCGTCGGAGCGATACACGCCGCCGTGGAACTGCATGAACAGCCGCTCGGGCACCCCCGGCGACCGGTACATGTTGTGGACGCACAGGTCGAGGGTGGTCTCCCGGACCTCATCGGGTACGTACAGAGGGACCAGCCCCTTGTTCCCGTTGCGCCACGATCGGCCGCCGTCGTCCGAGAGCCACACCCCCACCGCGGAGATGCCGATGGCCAGCCGGTCGGGATCGCCCGGCCACGGGCAGATGGAGTGGAGCGCGAGGCCGCCAGCTCCCGGTTGCCAGTCCTTGCGACTCGGCTGATCCCACAGCGCGCGGTTGAGCGTCCAGGTCCGACCCCCATCCTCGCTCCGGAACAGTGCGGCCGGTGCAACCCCGGCCCAAAGGACCCCATCCTCTTCGCCGGGATGCACGATCCAGATCCGTTCGACGGTCGCGTCCTCCCCGTCCGGGAGCCTGGGCCCGTCGGCCTGCGCCCACGTTTCTGCGAGTGGATCGTCGGTAAAGTAGACGCGGGGCCCGTACTGACCGTGGGTGACGGAGGCGAAGTACCGCCCCGACCGTGGATCGCGAACCGCGTATTCCACGGTCTGCCCGGAGAACCGCCGCGCGGCGACGTCCATCGGACCTCCGCGCTCCCCTCGGAGGACGAACAGTCCCTTCCTCGTACCCACGAGCACCTCCGCGTCGTTCGCGCCACCGGAGATGGAGGGCAGCACGTGGACCCGATCGCCTCCTCGCACCGGCGCGTCGGGTGTGGCCCGCTCCTCGTTCACGAATACGGCGATGTGTTGCCGGATCTTGCCCTGATCGTCGAGGACCCATCCGATGAGCCGGGGATACGAGCGCTCGAGGGCCTGGAGGAGCTCCGTGACCGTGGCGCCGTCGACCTCGATCTCGCGACCCCCGGCCAGGTCGCGAAGCGGAGGACGAAGGGTGACGATGGCCATGCGGCCCAAAGTCTAGCCGGGCTGAACCACCGCGGAGACCTCCACCTCGACCAGGATGGCGGGATCGATGAACTCGAGGCCGCCCATCGTCGTGTTGACCGGACGGACGTCCCCGAAGACCTCACCGTGAGCCCGCGCGGCCTCCTCCCAGCGCGATGCGTCGGCCAGCAGGACACGGGTCCGAACGACGTCGTGGAACGAGGCACCGAGCTCTTCGAGCGCTTCACCGATCGTGGTCAGGGCGGCCCGGGTCTGACCCTCGACGTCGCCCGGGGAGAGAACGGCGCCGTCCGGCGCGGCGGCCGCAGTCCCCGAAACCTCGACGACACTCCCGACCCGCACGGCACGCGCGTAGCCCATCGTCTTCGCCCACGGCCGGTTGGCCTCCACCCTCATCCTCATCGCTTCCTCTCCCTCCGCCGCTGCGTATCGAGCGCTCCGATCGTAGGGCTCGCGTCCGAGGGTGATGATGAGCGCCGACAGCCTCCTGTGTAGCCCCGGCAAGTACGCTTGGTCCGATGGACGAGCTGGACATCCCCGAGAGCCGGTTCGTTGACCTGGACGGGCCGGTCCACTACGTGGAGTGGGAGGGGCCGTCCGAGCGAAGCTTCGTCCTCCTCCACGGCCTCGGAGGCTCCTACCTCAGTTGGGTACGTGTCGGACGGCGCCTGTCCGAGCACGGCCGAGTGCTGGCCCTCGACCTGGCGGGCTTCGGTCGCACTCCCCGTGACGGGCGGAGCAGCAAGCTCAGCGCGAACCAGGTGTTATTGGCACGGTTCATCGACGACGTGATCGGCGGGCCGGCGGTCCTGGTGGGCAACTCCATGGGGGGCGCCATCGCCATGCTCCAAGCCGCGTACGAGCCAGCCTCGGCCGAGGCGGTCGTGTTGAGCGCCTCGGTGTTCCCGTGGGCTCGGGGGGGCGTGCCGTCGGCCCTCGTCCTGACCGGCTTCGCCCTGTATCGAGCCCCAGGGATCGGCGAGTGGGTGGCCAGGAAGCGGCTCACCGCGATGTCGGCGGAGCGCATCGTGCGCCTCGGGTTCCGCATCGTGGCCATGTATCCCGCCACGGTCCCCGAGGAGGTCATCCGAGCGCACATCGACCTGCTGCTCGAGCGGCAGAAGGACCCGGACATCGGGCCGGCGCTCGTGGAGGCGTCGCGCTCCCTCCTTCGCCTTGGCGAACGCGGGGACCTCGCCCGAACGGTCCTGGACCGCGTGAAGTGCCCGGTTCTCGTGATCCACGGCTACGGCGACAGGCTCGTGCCGGTGGCGTTCGCCCAGGCGGCCATCGCCAGCCATCCGAACTGGCGGGTTCGCCTGCTCCCCAAGGTGGGCCACGTGCCGATGATCGAGGAGCCCGACCGGTGGATGGCCGCCGTGACGGGGTGGCTCGAGGAGGTCGTGGAGCCGGGGGCGGCCTCCGCTTCCGCTTCGACCCCGGCCTAGACCCCCGCGGCCTTGCACATCTCGTTCAGCGAGTCGTCGATCGCGGTGGCGAGCAGGTGGATGTCGGGCATCCCGTCCCAGTCTCCGGTCAGGCCGAAGGCCATTACGCCGCCCAGAGATGAACACGCGATCGACAGCGCCGAGTTCTCCCCGAGCGGCATCGATGGGTAGCTCGCCACCAGCCGGGCGCCGGCAAGGTACATCGGCTGCCCAGGTCCCGGGATGTTCGAGACGACGAGGTTGAACCACCGCCCCCGTGACACGGCTCGGGCCGCGGCCGCAAGCAATCCGCCCGGCGCGTAGGCTCCGAGGCCGATGATCGCGTCGGCCCCGAGCGCCATCATCGAGTCTTTGAGGAACCTGGTCCCCTTTCGAACCTCGGACAGGCGGCGCTTGGCCGACATCGCTCCGACCGGGACGTCCACGAAGGCCGGCGCCACGCGATTGCCCAGGCCGTCGTCGGCGCCGGTCCTGACCGAGACGGGAACCATCACGCGGAGCGTGCGTCCGCGCGAAGGCTCTCGCCGAGCCCTCAGCAGCTGGTGCATGGCCCCGG
>JBOGVH010000363.1:0-2618 GCA_050695235.1 Actinomycetota bacterium | reverse complement strand
GCACTGCCGAGATCGCCGACCCCACCGCGCTGGGCCAGGACCTTCCCTCGGGCAAGGTGGTGTTCGGCGTCGGGACGGCCGCCCACCGGCTGCCCCAGGTGATCGCGTACCCCGCCTATTTCCTGCTGTTGGGGGGGACCCTGTGGTCGGCCCGGCAGATGCGGGGAAGGCCCGAACGAAGGGACGCCTTCTACGGTGTGCTGGCCATCGCCTTCGGGGCCACGATCGTTGCCACCGTGGGGTCGGCCTTCGCCGCGGCTGGCAACTTCACGGTCTTCTCGCTCGCGCTCACGATGGGCATCGCCGTGATGTTCTGGGGGTTCCTGCGGACTTCCCGTCACGCCGTGGCGCGGGACCCTGTGCCCTCCTCGGCTTCCTGAACCGCCCCGAACAGGGGTGATCCGACGTCCCTGCCGGCGCGAAGCATGCGTGACCGCGCCTGGAGGAGAGGTGAGCATGGCGTCGCGGTGGAGGCGCCCCGAGGCGGAGACGGTCGAGCGATGAGACGACTTGGCACCATGGCGCTGGCGGCGGTCCTCGGCCTGCTGCTCTTCGCGATTGGGGGGATCGGGCTGCTCCGGCACCCGCCGGACGAACGCCCGGACGTCCGGTTCTGGCCGGAAGCTGGAGTCCTGCTCCGCCCGGCCGGCGGTGGCGCCTCGGTGGCCGGAACGATCGCCTCGCTCCAGGACCGCCTCCGGGCCGTGCCGGAGGACTGGCGGGGATTCGCGCAGCTCGGCCTGGCCTACGTGCAGGAAGCCCGGATCACGGCGGACCCCGGCTCCTACCCGAAGGCCGAGGGGGTGCTCCGACGCTCGCTGGAGTTGAACGGCCGAGACAACTTCGAGGCCCTGGTGGGGATGGGCGCGCTCGCGCTGGCCCGCCACGACTTCGAGGCCGCCCTGGCGTGGGGGAAGCGAGCCCTGGCGGAGAACCCCTACAACGCGGACGTGTACGGAGTGATCGGCGATGCGCAGCTCGAGCTGGGCCGGTACGCCTACGCCTTCGCCACGTTCCAGGCCATGGTGGACACTCGGCCCGACCTCGCCTCGTACGCGCGCGTGTCGTACGCGCGCGAGCTTCGGGGTGACGTGCGGGGGGCCATCGTGGCCATGGAGGCGGCGGTCGAGGCCGCCGGCGCGCCGGAAGACGTCGCGTGGGCCCGCTACCAGCTCGGCGAGCTGTACTTCAACACCGGGCGGTTCGACCGCGCCGAGACCGCGTACCGCGGCGGCGTCGAGCTCGCGCCGGACTTCGTCCCGCCCCACGCCGGGCTGGCCAAGGTGAGGTGGGCCGAGGGCAAGCTGGAGCGCGCGATCCGCGGCTACTCGTGGGTCGTGCGGCGCTTCCCGGCCCCCGAGCACGTCATCGCCCTGGGGGACCTGTACGCGGCGAACGGGCAGGACACCCTGGCGGAGCAGCAGTACGCGCTGGTCCGGGCGGAGGAGGACCTGTTCCGGGCGAACGGTGTGAACGTCGACCTCGAGCTGGCCCTGTTCGATGCCGACCACGGCCACCCCGGCGACGCCCTGGCCGCGGCCCGGGCCGAGTGGGGGAGACGCCACAGCATCCACGTGGCCGACGCGCTGGCGTGGGCGCTCTACGCCAATGGACGGTACGGGGAGGCCGTTCGGTACGCGAACCGCGCCCTGTCGCTCGGGATGCGAAACGCGCTGTTCATGTTCCACGCCGGCATGATCCGGCTCCGGCTGGGGGACGAGGAGGCGGCGCGACGGCTTCTGCGCCACGCCGTGGCCACCAACCCGAGCTTCTCGATCCGGTGGAAGGCCCTCGCCATCCGGACGCTGGCGGACCTGGAGGCGAGGTCGTGAGACGAACGTTGCGGCGAGTCCTTTCGGTCGGGGTGATGGCGGTGGCGATCGTGCTGTGGCCCTTGGCCGCCGTCGCCCATCCCCTGGGGAACTTCACGATCAACGTGTACAGCGGGATCCATCTCAAGCCGGGCGAGGTCCGGATCGACTACGTCGTCGACATGGCCGAGATCCCGACGTTCCAGGAGGTGCCGAACGTCGACGCGGACGGCGACGGCACCGCGAGCGACGCCGAGCGCGCCAAGTGGGCGGACCGCACGGCACCGAAGCTGCTCTCGAACCTCTCGCTCTCCGTGGGCGACCGACCTGTCGAGCTCCGCGTCGTGTCGAGCTCCGTGCGCCTCGGCCCGGGCCAGGGAGGGCTGTCCATCCTGCGACTGGAGGCCACATTCGGCGGATCGGTCGCCGACGTTGGCACGATCCGGTACCGGGACGACAACTACCCAGGCCGGATCGGGTGGCGCGAGATCACGGCCGTGGGAGAGGACGGGGCGGCCGTGGAGCGATCCTCAGTTCCGGCGGACAGCGTGAGCGATGCCCTGTTGTCATACCCCGGGGACCTCCTGTCGAGCCCTCTGCACGTCACCGAGGCGACCATCGTGTACGCGCCGGGGGTGAGCGTTCCCGTCGCGCCCGAGCCGGGCACGCAGGGTCCGCGCGGTGCTCGTGCCGACGTGACCGGAGGGGCCTTCCCCGACCTCGTCTCCCGGACCGGCCTGCCGCTCGTCGCGCTCTCCATCCTGCTCGCCGGGGGGTTCGGTGCGCTGCACGCGCTCGGCCCAGGCC
>JBOGVH010000362.1:0-2446 GCA_050695235.1 Actinomycetota bacterium | reverse complement strand
GGATTGCCCAGGCCCGCGACGAGCCAGGTCATCGGGTGCAGAGCGGGGCCGGATCGCTCGGCATGGCCGAGCTAGCCCTCGCCACCCTCCTCGGTGGGAGCCTCCTCGCCCGAAGCGACCTCGCCCTCCTCGGCGGCGGCTTCCTCGCCCTCCTCCGCCACTGCCTCGACCTCCTCGACCACGCGGACCTGCGGGATCACCACGGAGACCACACTCTCCTCGAGCGGGGTGAGGACGCTGACTCCTCGGGGCGAGATGAGGTCGGCGACTCGAAGGGAATCGCCCACCTGAAGCTTCGATACGTCGGCGTTGATCCCATCCGGCACGTCGCCCGGCAGGCATTCCACCTGCAACTCCCAGAGATGATGCTCGATGACGCCGCCGGCCTTCACCCCGGGCGACTCGCCGACGACGTGGACCGGCACCGAGACCGTCACCGTCTCGTCGCGGCGGACGGCCAGGAAGTCGACGTGCAGATACCGACCCCTGACGTGGTCGCGCTGGATCTCACGGGGAAGCGACAGGTGCTGGGTACCGTCGACCTGGAGGTCGACCAACACGTTGGTGCCGGCGCTGCCGTGGAGGACGTGGAACAGATCCCCGGCGTCCACCGACACGGCCATCGGCCCCACGCCGTGCCCGTACAGGACGGCCGGCACACGTCCCGCCGCGCGGAGCTTGCGCGCCGCTCCCTTTCCGCTCTCTTCTCGCTTCTCCGCCTTGAGTTTCAGCTCCATGGGTTCTGTTCGTCTCCTCGCCGGTCCGGCGCTTCGCGTCTCCCTCCGCCGCGAAATCGTACCAACGGCTCGATCACATCGACCTCGACGCTGGCCTCAGAGCTGGTTCTCGCCCCTGAAGATCTCCGAGACCGAGGTGTCCTCGAACACCGCCCGGAGGGCGCTGGCGATGAGCGGAGCGATCGACAGCACCCGCAGTTTGGCGAACTGCTTCTCCTCGGGGATCGGCACGGTATTCGTGAGCACCACGCCACTGATGGGAGCCTCCTCCAGCAACTGCACCGCCTTGCCCGACAGGACCCCGTGCGTTGCCGCGGCGTAGATGGGGCCGGCGCCCTGCTGGGCCAGGGCCTCGGCGCCCTTGGCCACCGTGCCCCCGGTGTCGATCATGTCGTCGACCAGGATGCAGGGTCGTCCGTCGACCTCACCAACGACCGCCATCTCCTCGATCTTGTGAGCCTCCCGCCGGGACCGCCGCTTGTACAGGAACGCCAGGTCCGCATGAAGGTGCTCCCTGAGCCGTTCCGCCGTTCGGATCCGGCCGGCGTCGGGGGCCACGACCACCACGTTCTCGTCGTGCAGCCCGAGCTCGCCGGAAAGGAAGTCGGAGAGGATGGGGAGCGCCGTCAGGTGGTCGAACGGGAAGTCGAAGTACCCCTGCGTCTGGCCGCTGTGCAGGTCCACCGAGACCACCCGTTGGGCTCCTGCGACCGTGACGAGGTCGGCCACGAGCTTCGCCGAGATCGGCTCCCGAGCCAACCCCTTCTTGTCCTGTCGCGAGTAGCCGTAGTAGGGGATCACGGCGGTGGTCCGCTTCGCCGACGCCCGCTTCATGGCGTCGAGCATGACCAACTGCTCCATGATCGACTCGTTCACGGGCTCGGCGTGAGTCTGGATCACGAACACGTCGGCCCCCCGGACGCTCTCCTCGGACCGGAAGTAGATCTCGCCCGAGGCGAACCGCGAGATCTTGCACGGGGAAAGCTGGATGCCGAGATGACCGGCGATCTCCGCGGTCAGCGCGGGGTGGGTGGTCCCCGAGAACAGCATCATCTTCTTCTTGGTGACGATCTCCACGGGTCCCCCTTACCGCTTCCCCTTCGCCTTCGATCCCGCACTCCCGCCGGCCCCGGCCTTCCCCCTGGCCGCTGCGTCGGCGTCCTTCCGTTTGCGGTAGCCCTTCACCACGCGCTGCTCCGAACGCTCGACGGCGAGCGAGCCGCCGGGAACGTCCTTGGTGATCGTCGATCCCGCTCCCGTGACCGCGCCCTTCCCCACTCTGACCGGCGCCACGAGCATGGTATCCGACCCGATGCGCACCTCGTCGTCGATGACGGTGCGATGCTTGCGGTACCCGTCGTAGTTGACGGTGACGGTCCCCGCACCGATGTTCACGCCCTTGCCGATCCAGGCGTCCCCCACGTACGACAGGTGTGGGACCTTCGACCCCGTGCCCACCTCCGATGCCTTGATCTCGACGAAGCTCCCGGCCTTGGCTCCCTCTCTCAGCACGGTCCCCGGACGTAGGTGAGCATAAGGGCCGACGACGGCCCGCCGACCGATCCTCGACCCCCGCACCACGGAGAACTGGACGGCGGCCCCGTCATCGATACGCGAGTCGACGATCCGCGTGGCCGGCCCGATCTCGGCTCCCGCGCCGATCCGGCTCTCACCCTCGAGGAACGTCATGGGGTGCACGACCGTGTCCG
>JBOGVH010000361.1:0-6340 GCA_050695235.1 Actinomycetota bacterium | reverse complement strand
CCGCCCGGCCACCTGCCCCGGGTGACCGACGCATCGGGTCCGGAGGTGGCCCTGGACCAAGAACCGGGATCTCAGACCCTGGTGGCCGAGGACGGGTCCCGGACCCCCATCGACGTGGTGTTCCCGGTGATCCACGGTCCGTACGGGGAGGACGGCTCGATCCAGGGGTTCCTCGAGGTGGCCGGCGTGCCGTACGTGGGGGCCGGCGTCCTGGCGTCGGCGGTGGGCATGGACAAGGCGATCCAGAAGATCCTGTTCCGGGCGGCCGGGATCCCCGTCGTCGAGCACGAGGTGGTGCACGAACGCGAGTGGGAGGAAGACCCGGATGCAGTGGAGGCGGGCGCGGAGCACTTGGGGTATCCCCTATTCACCAAGCCCTCCTCGTTGGGCTCGTCCGTCGGCGTGAGCAAGGTGCACGGCCGGGCGGACCTCCGCAGCGCGCTGGAGCGCGCGTTCCGATACGGGCGCAAGGCCCTGCTGGAGCGGGCCGTCGAGGGTGGCCGGGAGCTCGAGGTGGCCGTGCTCGGCAACGACGATCCGGTGGCGTCCATGGCCGGCGAGATCGTGCCCCGGCACGAGTTCTACAGCTACGAGGCGAAGTATCTGGACGAGAGGGGAGCCGAGCTCGTGATCCCGGCGGACGTCTCGCCGGAGACCGTGGAGGAGGCACAACGGCTGGCGGTGGCGGCCTTCCTGGCGGTGGACGGCGCCGGGATGGCCCGCGTGGACTTCTTCCTCCGGCCGAGCGGAGATGTGCTGATCAACGAGATCAACACCATCCCGGGATTCACGCAGATCTCGATGTACCCCAAGCTGTGGGAAGCCTCGGGGCTGTCCTATCCCGAGCTCATCGATCGCCTCCTCGAGCTCGCGGTGGAGCGTCACGAGCGGGAGCGAAAGAAGGGGACCGGCCTCGATCCCTGATGGTCCGCCGGTCCTCGGACCGGCCTAGAGGTGGACGACGGGGCAGGTCAGCGTGCGCGTGATCCCCTCGACCGACTGGATCTTGGCCACCACGAGCTTGCCCAACTCATCGACGTTCTTGGCCTCAGCGCGGACGATCACGTCGTAGGGCCCCGTCACGTCCTCGGCCTCGGCTACGCCCCCGATGTCCCGGACTTCCTTTGCCACCTGGGCCGCCTTGCCCACCTCGGTCTGGATCAGGATGTAGGCCTGGACCACGACTGACCTCCCTGGCTCGCGCGAACCCCCAGCGTATCGACCGGCCCGAGTGCGCGGCAATGCCCTCGTCCTCGGGCGTTGCCGCAGCGGGATAATCGGGACATGGCCAGGGCCAAGAAGAAGAAGCGGTCGAAGGGGACCGGGTTCCTCCAGACGTATCGATCCATCCGAAAGCCCATGCCACCCCCCGAGAAGGTGATGAAGGACCGGCGGCGCAGGGACGAGGAGGACCTGGCCCGCAGGGAGATCGAGGAGGGCGAGAAGCGACGCGTGGCTGGGAGCGAGTGATGTTCGAGGATCGGGTGGACGCCGGCGAGCGGCTGGCCAAGGCGCTGCTCGAGCACGCGGGGCGCGACGTGGTCGTCCTGGCCATCCCCAGGGGCGGTGTGATCGTCGGGGAAGTGGTCGCGAGGCACCTCGGCGCACCCCTCGACGTGGTGGTGCCACGCAAGGTCGGCGCGCCGGGCAACCCGGAGCTGGGGCTCGGCGCCATCGCGCCGGGGGTGCGCGTCCTGGACGAGCGGATGATCCAGATGCTCGGCGTGTCCCCTCGGTACGTGGAGCAGGAGATCGCCGCCCAGGAGCGGGAGATCGCGCGTCGGATGGCCGCGTACCGGGCCGGCAGGGCGCCCGCGAACGTGGCCGGAAAGACGGCGATCGTTGTCGACGACGGGGTCGCGACGGGGGGGACCGCCGTAGCCGCCGTCCGGTGGGCCAGGGCCCAGGGGGCGAGCACGGTGGTGCTCGCCGTGCCCGTTGCCCCCGGCGCCGCACTCGGCCGGCTCCGCGAAGATGCCGACGAGGTGGTGATCCTGGCCGCGCCTGAGCCGTTCTTCGCCGTGGGCGAGTGGTACCGCCGGTTCGACCATGTCTCCGACGAGGAGGTCGTGGCAGCACTGGCGAAGGCGGCGACGCCCCCAGGATGAACGACGTCGAGCTCGTGGTCGCCGGCGCGCTCGCACTGGGAGGCCTCCGCTCTCTGTGGACGTGGTCGCGTCGCCGGTTCGAGGGGACGCAAGTCGCCGATCACGTGCTGTATGCCCTGTACGTCACCGGCCGCGTGGGGCTGTGGTTCGCATTCGCCGGGCTCTTCCTGATCTATTCGCTCACGACCGTCGACGGGAAGCTCACGAGCGACATCGCCCGGTTCCGGTGGTTCTTCATGGTCCCGATCGGGCTCGCCGTCCTCCAGCTCCTCGCGGGATTCGCCCTGGGTCGTCGCGGTCCGGGCTGAGCTCGTCGCGATGCTGTGGCGAAGCTGCGGCGTTCAGGCGACAGCCCTCGAACCGGGGTGCGGTGGGATGCTATGAGGTATCCATGGCCCGCCTGCTGAGGTCCCGCTCGGCTTTGGCCGCGACCGCCCTTGCTGTGGCCTTCGTGCTGGCGGTGGGGTGGCTCTCGGTCGGCCGGGCGGCCCCCATGCCCGACCTGCCGTCGGTGTCGCCGTCCGCGCTGATCGCATCGACCCTCCATGCGGTGGCGAACCGCACGCCGGTCTCGGGAACGGTCACGACCCACGTGGACCTGGGGATCCCCGAGCTCCCATCGAGCCTGAACGATCCGGCCGGCCCGGCTGCCGTCCTGCTGGCCGACCAGACGTTCAAGGTGTGGTACGGACCCGACGGGATCCGCGTCGCTCAGATCTTGCCGTTCGCCGAACGGGACCTCGTGGCCAACCGGACCGACCTCTGGTTCTGGGACGCGCAGCGGTTCACGGCTTGGCATCACGCCGTCGACGAGACCGCAGCACGGCAGGCCCCACCATCGCTCGGCGACCTGATCCGGTTGGTGTCGGAGGTCCTGCACGACACCCGGTCGTACGTCGCGGCCTCCGTGGCGCAGGCGCAGGTGGTCGCCGGCCGGGACGCATACGTCCTTCGCCTCACGCCGGCCACCGCCGACACCCTGCTCGGAAGGATCGACGTCGCGATCGACGCAGAGACCCGGATGCCGCTCTCACTCCAGGTGTTCGCCCGGAGGAGCTCGGCGGCGGTGGTGGAGGTGAAGTACGCGTCGGTCGCGTTCGGCGCGGTGGATGCCTCCATGTTCACGTTCAACCCGCCACAAGACGCAGTGGTGAAGCAGGTGAGCGACGAGCGTTCGGGGGCTCCCGGCTCCATGGGCCAGCCGCCGTTCCAGGGGGTGCGGGTCCTCGGGCGGGGATTGGGGATGATCCTCGCGGTCCGCGTGTCGGACGTGCCGGCCGACGTCCGGCGCCTGTTCCCGTATGCGGGGCCGCTCGGCTCGGCCGACCTGGTGGACCGGGGCGATCATTCCTGGCTCGTGGTCGGCCTGGTGGAAGCCACGGCGCTCGCGGAGGTGGAGCCGAAGCTGCCGTGACCGCGTTGGTCACGCGCGGGCTGACGAAGCGCTACGACGGGGTGAACGTCGTCGACGGCCTGGATCTTGCGGTGAACCGCGGCGAGCTCTACGGGTTCCTGGGGCCGAACGGCGCGGGGAAGACCACAACGATCCGGATGGCCCTGGGACTGATCTTCCCCTCGGGCGGCGAGGTGGAGCTGTTGGGCTCTCCCATGTCGCGCCCGGGCCGAGAGGGCGCGCTTCGCCGGACGGGCGCGATGATCGAGGAGCCCGCGTTCTATCGGTTCCTGTCGGGCCGGCGGAACCTGGAGGCCTTCGCCCGGGCCGGCGGGGACGGCGAGGAGGTTCGGCGGCGCCTGTCCCGTATCGAGGAGGTCCTGGAGCTGGTCGGCCTGTCGGCGGCGGGGGACAAGCGGGTGAAGGCGTACAGCCAGGGCATGCGGCAGCGCCTGGGTATCGCCCTCGCGCTCCTCGGTCGGCCGGATCTGCTCGTGCTCGACGAACCGACGAACGGGCTGGACCCGGCCGGCATGCGCGAGGTTCGGTTGCTCCTTCGGCGATTGGCCGACGGCGGCACCACCGTGTTCGTGTCGAGCCACTTGCTCGCGGAGGTCGAGGCCATGTGCGACCGCGTCGGCGTCCTGTCACGGGGCCGCCTGGTGGCCGAGGGACCGCCGGGGAACCTCCGAGGCGGTGCCGAGCACCTGCGGATCGAGGTCGGTGATCCCGAGCGTGCCGTGGCCATCCTTCGAGACCTGGCCGGTGTGGCCGGCATCGATGGGGAAGGCGCCGTGCTCCGGGTCCACCTCGACGGCGCGACGGCCGCCCAGGTGAACGCGGCACTGGTCTCGGGCGGGGTCGCCGTGGGCGCCCTGGTGCCGGAACGGGACACGTTGGAGGACGTCTTCATGTCACTCGTGGAGAGTTCCGGTGTTCAGGGTTGAGCTGATGAAAGCATGGCGCCGGTGGCGGACCTACCTGCTCGCGGCTGCCCTCGGCGGCATCCCGGTGCTGATCGTCATCGCTCTGAAGCTGTCACCACCCCCGCCTGCGGCCTCCGAGGACGCGCCGCCCTTCCTGTTCCAGATCTTGCGCAACGGGTTGTTCGCGCCGCTCACCGGCCTGGCGGTCATCCAGCCGTTCTTCCTGCCGCTGGCCGCGGGGCTCCTCGCCGGCGATGGCATCGCCGGCGAAGCTCAAGCGGGGACGCTTCGGTACCTCCTCGTTCGGCCGGTAGCTCGTACGAGGCTGGTCCTGGGCAAGTACGCCGCGGCCATGGTGCTCCTCGGCCTCCTCCTGCTGTGGGTCGTGGGATGCGGCGCGTTCTGGGGCGGCGTGGTGTTCGGGTTCGAGCCGCTGCCCACGCTTTCGGGGACTACGCTCTCAGTGGCCCAGGCTTCCCTGCGGATCCTCGCGGCGGCCGGTTACATCCTGCTCGGGGTGTCCGGGATCGCGGCCATCGGCGTGTGCATCTCGACGCTCACGGACTCGGGGCCGGGAGCCATCGTGGCCACGGTCGTCCTCGGCATCGCCAGCGAGATTGCCGACCAGATCCCGAGCCTCCGGGTCATCCACCCGTTCCTGCCCACCCACGGGTGGCTCGCCTTCACCGACCTGTTCCGGTTCCCCGTCGAGTGGAGCGGCATGCGCGGGGGCCTCCTCGTCTCGGCCGCGTACACGGCCGTGTTCCTGACGGTCGCCCTCGTGTCGTTCTCGCGCCGCGACGTGATCGCGTGAGCGGACTCATCCGACGGCGGTGACGATCTCCTTCGAGAGCTCGGGAAAACCCAGCAGGTGGGCCCGCCGCTCGGCCTTGAACCGGGTGACCATGTCGGCGTACTCGGCCTGACGTCCCTGCCGCTCGTACAGCCGACGAGGCTGGAGCAGCTCGGGGTCCTCGATCCCGGGGACCGCCTCGGCGACGAGGTAGCCGAAGTCTGGATCCTCGGTCCAGGCGATCGTGCCCTCGGCGATGGCCTTCACCACGGCCGATGAGTGTGGGATCTTCACCTTCTTCGATCGTTGGTCGTCCTCCCTGCCACCCACCCGCCCCGTGTTCAGGAGGAACACCTCGAGCGCATGGGACGCCAGCAGCTCGAGGATGCGGTTGCCCTGGAGCCCGTGGGGCATCGGGAAGAACGGGTTGGTCCCCGGCACTCGGAGGAACTTGCCCTCCTCGGCCTTGCCTCCCGCCGATGTGCCGGTGGTCTCGCCGAGCATGAAGTACGCCGCTGCCTGCTCCTGCGACAGCTTGGCCACGGCCGGGATGATGTTCTCGTTCCAGTTCAGGATCAGCAGTCGATCCACGGAGCCGATCGTGCGAGCGTCTCGGAAGCTCCCCAGGTCGTCCATGCCGAACACGGCCCGGCCGTTCTTCGTGTACGACGTCTCGAAGAAGTTCACCGTGCGCCCCTCATCCTGGTACACGTTCTCGAGGTAGGCGGTCGGCTGGGTGACGGCGCGGAAGATGTTCGGCTCGAAGTCGGGGTCGAGGCTGAACGTCTTGGCGAAGCACCCGTTCTCGGTGCCGTACACCTTTCCGCCGGGCATGAGGGCCACGAAGTCGTCCTGGACGGGCAACGAGTCGTTCTGGGTAGTGAAGGTGGTGGTGGTCTTGCCCGTCCCCGACAGCCCGATGATGAGGAACACCTTCTCGCCGCCATCCGTGGGGATGACCTTGCACCCGGCATGGAGGCCCAAGCCGCCCCGGTCGTAGACGATCGTGTTCCACATCCGGAGGCCGCCCTTCTTCGACTCGCCGAAGTAGTCGGAGTTGAGCACGCGCGTCACGCCGTGGTCGAGGTCGACGGCGATACAGCGGTCGTTCGGATAGTCG
>JBOGVH010000360.1:0-1589 GCA_050695235.1 Actinomycetota bacterium | reverse complement strand
CGCCGATCGTGGTGGCCTTGCCGTGCTGGAGCCACTCGGGGATCAGCCACCCGAGCACCGCCGACGCGGTCCCGAGCTGCGTGGCCACGAACGCGCTGCTGGCCAGGCCGCCGGCGGCGAGGGCACTGCCCGCGTTGAACCCGAACCATCCGAACCACAGGATGCCGGCGCCCAGGATCACCATCGGGACGTTGTGGGGGACGAATGCCCTCGATCCGTAGCCCTGTCGCTTCCCCAGGTACAGGATGACCGCCAGCGCGGCGACGCCCGCGTTGATGTGCACAACCGTCCCACCGGCGAAGTCGATGGCCCCGACCCCGTTCGCTCCGAGGAACCCACCCCCCCACACCCAGTGCGCGAGCGGCGCGTACACCAGCACCGACCACAACCCCAGGAACAGCAGGTATCCGGAGAACTTCATGCGCTCTGCGAACGCTCCCGTGATGAGGGCCGGCGTGATGACCGCGAATATCAGCTGGAAGGCCATGAACGCGCTGGCGGGCACGGTGGGTGCGAGGGTGCTCGGAGCGGCCCCCACGCCATTCAGCCCCAGGAAGTCCAGTCCACCGACGACGAGCCCGCGGTCCGGCCCGAAAGCCAGCGTGTAGCCCACCAACACCCAGAGCACGGAGACCACGGCCAGGGCCACGAACGACTGCATCACGATGCCCAGCACGTTCTTGGCCCGGACCAGGCCGCCGTAGAAGAGCGCGAGTCCCGGTGTCATGAACATCACCAGCGCCGCGGCGGCCAACAGCCACGCGGTATCGCCAGGAACGACCTTCGGCACGGCACACCTCCCTCGACCGGTTCTTTCGCGTTTATAGGCGAAGGCCGTTTCGCCGCAATATCCGACGTGTTTCGAGTGCGTTAACCATGCCCGGCCGGGCCTCGGGTCCCGCTGTCGGCGCGCTCCTATACTTCGGCCCGTGGACGTCCAGGAGCTCCAGCGGATCGCCGCGCGCCGGTACGACGAATTCGTGGAGGATCTCAGGGCCATGGTGAACGTCGACTGCGGGTCGTTCACCAAGGAGGGCGTCAACGCGATCGTCGACCTGTGCCAGGCGCGGTTCGAGGCGGGCGGATGGAAGGTGGATCGGATCCCCCACGTTCCCCCCGGAGCGGAGCCGCAGCTCGGGGACCTCGTGATCGGGCGACTCGATGGTGCGGGCGGTCCGCGCGTCCTGATGATCGGCCACACCGACACCGTCTTCGAACCCGGAACGGCGGCCGAGCGTGCCTTCAGGACCGAGGGCGACCGTGCGACCGGCCCCGGCGTCTCCGACATGAAGGGGGGCCTGCTCACTGGGTTCTTCGCCGTGGAGGTGTTGCGTGAGGACGGGTTCGACGGGTTCGGGTCCATCACGTACATCTGCAACCCCGACGAGGAGATCGGCTCGCCCTTCTCTCGGGTCCACATCCGGCAGGGGGCGAAGGATGCGGACGTCGCGCTGGTCCTGGAGGGCGCCAGGGAGGACGGCGACGTGGTCTCGGCCCGAAAGGGCGTGAGCGACTACCGGATCGAAATCGTGGGACGGTCCGCGCACGCCGGGGTCGAGCCGGAGCGCGGCCGGAGCGCCGTCCTGGAG
>JBOGVH010000359.1:0-1545 GCA_050695235.1 Actinomycetota bacterium | reverse complement strand
GGCCGGGCGACTCGATCTGGAAGCAGCCCAGGGTGTCGGAGGCCCGGATCAGCTCGAACGTCGACCCGTCATCGAGCGGGATCTCGTCGAGATCGACCTTCAGGGCCTCGGTCCGGGCGATCTCGTCCAGGGCATGGCGCATCGACGAGAGCATCCGGACCCCGAGGACGTCGAGCTTCAAGTACCCGAGGACCTCGACGTCGTCCTTGTCGGCCTGGATCATCCGGTAGCCCTGGAACGACCGCTCGAGCGGCACCCGGTTCACCAGGTCATCGTCCGAGAGGACGATGCCCGAGGGGTGGAGCGCGAGGTGCCGGGGGAAGCCCTCCAGCCGCTCGGCCACCCGGAACAAGAGCTCGAGCTGACCGGCGGCCAGGTTCGAGCCGGCGAGCTCGGGGAGGATGTCGATGGCTTTGCGGATGTCCTGGGCCCCGATGTGGGGAAAGGCCTTGGCCACCGTGTCGACCTCGACCTCCGGGTACCCGAGAGCCTTGCCCACCTCGCGGATGGACGAGCGGGCCCGATACGTGTCGACCATGGTCACGCAGGCGCACCGGTCCTGGCCGTATCGCGACAGGATCATGTCGTAGACGTCCTCGCGGCGGGCCGACTCGACGTCGACGTCGATGTCGGGGAGCTCGTCGCGGAGCGGGTTCAGGAACCGCTCGAACACGAGGTCGTGGCGGACGGCGTCGACGTCGGAGATGCCGGTGAGGTAGCAGACGAGTGACCCGGCCGCTGAGCCCCGGCAGGCGCAGCGGATCCCCATGGCCTTGATGTCCGCGACGATGTCGGCGACCGTCAGGAAATAGGCCGCGTACCCCATCCGCTGGATCAGCGCGAGCTCGAGGTCCAGTCGGTCCCTGACGTCTGGCGTCGCCTCCATCCCCCGTCCATCGATCCCTCGCCAGCACCGCTCGGCCAGGACCGAGGCCGCCGAACGCCCCTTCGGTGTGGGGAAATCCGGGAAGTGGACCGACCGAAGCCCGATGTCGAACTTGCACGACTCGGCGATCTCGATGGTTCGGTCGCACAGCCCGGGGCGTTCGGCGAACAGGGCGCGCATCTCGCCGGCCGGTTTCAGGAAGCCCTCGGCGTTCACCCGCGAGACGTGATGGGACGCGACCGGCACGATCTCGCGCATGCACTCCAGGGCGTCGGCCAGGAACGCGTCCCCCGGAACCAGGTAGCGCACCGGGTTGGTGGCAACGGCCTTCGCGCCGATCCACTCGGCCAGCCGGAGCAGCAGGCGGACCTCGGCGGCGGAGTTCGGTTCCAGGCGGTGCTGGACCGCGACGAACAGCCGCTCGCCGAACGCCTCCCGGAACGGGCCGATGGCGTTCCGTGCCGCATCGAACCGCCCATCGACCGCCAGCGACCCGGGAAGCGAGGAGGGGCCGAGCAGGCACAGGAGGCCGTGGGCGTGGGCGCAGATCTGCTCGGACGCGAGCCAAGGATCACCTCGCTCCCCGGTCATATGGGCACCCGTGATGAGCCGGCACAGGTTGGCGTATCCCCGGTCGTCCTGGGCGATGAGGATCACGC
>JBOGVH010000358.1:0-3433 GCA_050695235.1 Actinomycetota bacterium | reverse complement strand
GGATCACCCACCGCGCCGGGAGGTTGCCCGCGGAGGTTGCCACGGCCTTTCCGGTGGGGAGCCCGTCCGGATGGGCAGTCCGCCGGATCTCCCGGCATTCACGCAGGATGGCCGCCCCGCCCTTGCGGTGGATGGCGCCGTCCACCCCGCCGCCCCCCAAGAGCGAGGAGTTCGCGGCGTTCACGACGGCGTCGACGCGCTCCTCGGTGATGTCACCCTGGACGAGCTCGATCCTGGGCACCCGGGCATCGTAGTGCCACGGATAGCAGGGCGAACCAGGTTTGTGTTAAGGATAGGCACCACGACCGTCGGAGGGGATCCGTGGCCGAGATCGTCATGGAGCAGGTGTCGAAGGTGTTCCCCGATGGAACCGCGGCGGTCTCCGGTCTGGACCTCGACATCGACGACGGGGAATTCATCGTGCTCGTCGGTCCCTCGGGGTGCGGCAAGACCACGGCGCTCCGGATGGTCGCGGGCCTCGAGAGCATCAGCCACGGGACGATCCGGATCGGCGACCGCGTCGTGAACACGCTGCCGCCCAAGGAACGGGACATCGCGATGGTGTTCCAGAACTACGCGCTGTACCCGCACATGAGCGTGTACGACAACATGGGCTTCGGGCTCAAGCTTCGAAAGCTCCCCAAGGAGGAGATCGACAACCGGGTCCGAGAGGCCGCGGGGATCCTGGGCTTGCAGGAGTTCCTGTCGCGGAAGCCGAAAGCGCTGTCGGGCGGGCAGCGACAGCGGGTGGCCATGGGTCGAGCCATCGTTCGCGAGCCCAAGGCGTTCCTGATGGACGAGCCGCTGTCGAACCTGGACGCCAAGCTCCGAGTCCAGATGCGCTCGGAGATCGCCCGGATCCAGCACGAGCTCCGGGTCACCACCCTGTACGTCACCCACGATCAGGTCGAGGCCATGACCATGGGCGACCGAGTGGCGGTCATCAGGAAGGGCGTGCTCCAGCAGGTCGATACGCCACAGTTCCTGTACGACCATCCGAACAACCTCTTCGTCGCGGGCTTCATCGGATCTCCGGCCATGAACATGGTGGAGGCGAAGCTGTCCACCTCGGATGGATCGGGTGTCGTGGAGTTCGGCGGGTATCGGCTCGGCGTGCCCCCGAAGGTCCTGTCGGCCCGGCCGGAGCTCAAGGCGTTCGACGGGAAACCGGTGATCGTGGGCCTTCGGCCCGAAGACATGGAGGACGCCTCGCTCGTCCCCGACGCTCCGGCGGACCGGCGCATCCGGACAACGGTGATCCTCCGGGAGGCCCTGGGCGCGGACGTCGTGGCGCACGTCAGGGTCCAGGCGCCTGCGGTGGTCACCGAGGACGTGAAGGAGCTGGCCCACGACGTCGGCCAGGAGGCCCTGCAAGCGGTGGAGGCGGAGGCTCGCTCGGGCGAGTCGACGTTCCTGGCCCGGTTGAGCCCTCGGACCGGGGCCAAGGAGGACGAGCCCATCGAGCTCGTCGTCGACGTCGGGCGCCTGCACTTCTTCGATCCGGGGACCGGGCTCGGCATCTACGGCGGCGACGGGAACTGATCGAGCGATCCCGGCCGATCGACCCGTTTCCCCAGGGGTTCCTGTGGGGCGTCGCCACGTCCGCCTATCAAGTCGAGGGGGCCGTCGGCGAGGATGGGCGCGGCCCGTCCATCTGGGACACGTTCTGCCGGATGCCCGGCACGATCCGCCACGGGGACACGGGGGACGTCGCGTGCGACCAGTACCGCCGATACGAGGAGGACGTTGCGCTCATGGCCGACCTCGGGGTGGGGGCGTACCGATTCTCGGTGGCGTGGCCCCGGATCCAGCCCCAAGGACGGGGGGCGCCGAATCAGCCGGGCCTCGACCACTACCGCCGCCTCGTGGACGCGCTCAACACCCGAGGCATCACCCCGTTGCCGACGCTCTACCACTGGGATCTGCCGCAGGCGCTCGAGGCCGCGGGCGGGTGGGGGAACCGCGACACGGCCCTGCGGTTCGCCGAGTATGCAGCGATGGTTCACCGCTCTCTGGCGGGCACGGTGCCCTCCTGGATCACCCTGAACGAGCCGTGGGTGGCTGCCTGGCTCGGGTACGGCACGGGGATCCACGCGCCGGGTCGAACCGACGACGCGCTCGCGCTCGCGGCGTCCCATCACCTGCAGCTCGCTCACGGCCTGGCCCGGGACGCGATGGGGGCCGGGCGGGACGTGGGCATCGCGTTGAACATCCAGCCCGCTCGCCCGGCGACCGAGGATCCTGGCGACGTTCGGGCGGCGCGGCTGGCGGACCTGCACATGAACCGGCTGTTCCTGGACCCGCTCTTCGGGCGGGGGTATCCGGCAGAGCTCGTCGAGCACTATCGGCCGGTGAGCGACATGAGGTTCGTGCGCGACGGCGACCTCGAGGTCATCTCCGGTCCGCTCGGCTTCCTGGGCGTGAACTACTACCGGCGCCATACGGTTACCGCTGAGGCCCGATCCCAACCCGGCACCGATGAGCTGCCCGGCTCGCTCGGAGCGTGGTCGGTCCTTCCGGCGGGCGTGGAGCTCACCGCGATGGGCTGGCCCGTCGAGCCACAGGGCCTGGCCGACCTGCTGATCGAGCTGCACCGTGACTACGGCCCGGCTCGTATCGTCGTGACCGAGAACGGGGCGGCCTTCGACGACGAACCCGCGCCGGACGGCGTCGTCCACGACGCCAGGCGGATCGCGTTCCTCGGCGACCACATCGCGGCCGCGCGTGCCGCGCTCGAGGCCGGCGTTCCACTGGCCGGCTTCCTCGTGTGGTCCTTGCTCGACAACTTCGAGTGGGCGGAGGGCTATTCGAAACGCTTCGGCCTCGTCCACGTCGACTTCGCCAGCCAGGTGCGAACCCCAAAGGAGAGCGCCCGGTGGTACGGACGCCTCGTGCACGGTGAGGACCGGCTTCCGGCCTGATGCGCCTGCGCCGCAGGCCCCCGGGGCCCGGTTGACCGTATGAAGGCATGGAGGCGTAGTATCCGGAAAACGAGAGGGGGGAGCAGGATGCGGCGACTCAGGCTGATCGTATTGCCCGCCGTCCTTGTCGTGGTTGCGGCGGCATGCGCCGGCGGCGAGGAGGAAGGTGGCGGGGGAGGTGGCGAGAACACCGGTCAGATCAACATCCTGTCCTCGGGGGACCCCGGGGAGGCCGAAGCCTACAACGCCATCATCGACGACCTGATCAACTCGCAGACCGACTATGTGGCCGAGATCGAAGCGTCCGGTGAGGCCGAGCAGCAGTTCCAGATCCGCGCCCAGGCCGGGACCCTGGATATCTACCTGCTGCCGCAGCCGGGGACCGTGGCCCAGCTGGCCCGGTCGGGAAACCTGGCCTCCCTCGAGGACATGGGCTTCGATATCGCGGAGCTCGAGGCGCTGTTCGGCGAGTACTTCGTCTCGCTCGGGGAGGTCGATGGCCAGCACTACGG
>JBOGVH010000357.1:0-1584 GCA_050695235.1 Actinomycetota bacterium | reverse complement strand
TCGAGCGGCGGATCAAGACCCGGTACCTCGACCGCGAGACCGACGACATCGACCTCGCGGTGGCCTGGGCGGAGAATGCTCGCGCCCGTGGGGAGGCGGTCTCGATCGGGCTCCTCGGCAACTGCGCCGATGTCTTCCCGGAGCTCCTGGCACGAGGGTTCTCGCCACAGGTCGTCACCGACCAGACGTCCGCCCACGATCCGTTGGGCGGCTACGTCCCCGCCGGGCTGTCGCTTGAACAGGCCGCCGAGCTCCGGGTCTCGGATCCCGACGAGTACCAGAAGCGCGCCCGCGGGTCGATGGCTCGCCACTGCGAGGCGATGGTCGGATTCATGGATGCCGGCGCCGAGGTGTTCGACTACGGGAACAACCTGCGGGCCGGAGCAAAGGCCGGAGGGTTCGCTCGGTCGTTCGACTACCCGGGGTTCGTGCCCGCGTTCGTCCGGCCGATGTTCTGCGAGGGCAAGGGCCCGTTCCGGTGGGCGGCGCTCTCCGGGGATCCGGAGGACATCCTGAAGACGGACCGGGCCGTGGCCGACCTGTTCCCGACGAACGAGCGCCTCCAGCGGTGGCTCCGGATGGCCCAGGACCGCGTGGCGTTCCAGGGGCTGGCGGCTCGGATCTGCTGGCTCGGCTACGGTGAGCGAGCCCAGGCCGGCCTGCGGTTCAACGAGATGGTGGCGAGCGGCGAGCTCTCGGCGCCGATCGTGATCGGACGCGACCATCTGGACTCGGGCAGCGTGGCCAGCCCGTACCGGGAGACCGAGGGGATGCGGGACGGCTCCGACGCCATCGCCGACTGGCCGATCCTGAACGCCCTGGTCAACACCGCGGCCGGCGCGCACTGGGTGAGCGTCCACCACGGTGGGGGTGTGGGCATCGGGTACTCAATCCACGCCGGGATGGTCGTGGTGGCAGACGGGACCGCCCAGTCGGCGTCACGCTTGGAGCGGGTGCTGACAAGTGATCCGGGGATGGGCGTCGTGCGCCACGCCGACGCGGGTTACGACCGGGCCCTGGACGTCGCGAAGGACCGGGGAGTCCGCCTGCCGTGGCGCGACTAGCTCAGTACCGGCCGCCGTTGCCGGGGGCCCGGTCGGCGGGGTCCGCCGAGGGGTAGTCGGGGCTGGACCGGAAGACCAGGTAGTCCACCGCCGCCCACAGGGTCTTCGAGACTGGGTAGAAGACGAGCGGGAAGAGGCCTACCAGGACGACCGACGCCACCGTGAGCGGCGCCACGCGCACGCCGGGCAAGTCCACGAGCAGCCAGATCACCAGGAACGCCACCCACGTGAGCGTGGTGGCCGAATAATTGATGGTCATCGCGCCGAGGAAACCCCCTTCCTCGCGTTCCAGCCGCAGCCGGCACCGGGGGCACCGGTCCCGGATCCTCAGCCAGTGGACGAACAGGTCACGCTCGCCACACCGAGGGCACCGCTTGGCCAGCCCTCGAAGGAGGGCGCGGAGGGCGGACAGCTCGTGCGGTTGGCGGTCCGCACGCTCGGGTCGAGCGGACGGATCGGTTCGCAGGTGACCCTGGGGTTCCAGCATCTCGTAGGGGCTGATCGGGTCGGACATCGGAGC
>JBOGVH010000356.1:0-2242 GCA_050695235.1 Actinomycetota bacterium | reverse complement strand
GCCGACTCCTGGGTCGAGATCCCCGTCTGACGGCTGACGATCAGTCCCAGGACCACGGCCGTGGCCTCGGCGTCCGTGAGCATGAGCGGCGGGAGCTTGAACCCCGGACGAAGGCGGTACCCGCCGTAGGGTCCGCGCTCGGCCTCGAGGGGGATGCCCAGCTCCTCGAGCTTGACTGCGTACCGGCGAACCGTGCGGGGGTCGACCTCCAGGCGCTCGGCCAGCTCCCGTCCGCTCACGCGCCCCCGGGTCTCGAGCAGCTCGAGCATGGCCAGGAGTCTGGTCGCCGGTCTCGATGTCCCGAACACCGCTCACCTCCGCCGATCGAACGTTTCCCGAACGTTCACAACGATACGTCGAGAATAGGACCGAAAGCGTCCGCATCCCAACGTAGCCTGCTGATCAAGGCGGCGGAGGACGCCGCGGCATGAGAGGGAGGAGGCGCCATGACCCCGCCGAAGCGTTCAGACCAGGACATCCGGCCGTTCCGGATCGACGTCCCGGATGCAGACCTCGAGGACCTCAGGAACCGCCTCGCGCGGACCCGGTGGCCAGACCAGCCGTCCGGAGTCGGGTGGGGCTACGGAACGCCGCTCGAGTACGTCCGCGAGATGGCCGAATACTGGCGGACCTCGTACGACTGGCGCAAGGAAGAGGCCCGGCTCAACGAGTTCCCCCAGTTCACGACGACGATCGACGGCGCGAACGTGCACTTCCTCCACGTCCGTTCGCCCGAGCTGAACGCGATGCCGCTGATCCTCACCCACGGCTGGCCCGGCTCGGTGGCGGAGTTCCTCGATGTCATCGGGCCGCTCACCGATCCCCGGTCGCACGGCGGCGATCCGGCCGATGCTTTCGACCTCGTGATCCCCTCGATCCCCGGCTACGGGTTCTCCGGCCCCACCCTCGACACGGGATGGGACAGCGCGCGGACGGCCGGGGCGTGGGACGAGCTGATGAAGCGCCTGAGATACGAGCGGTTTGGGGCGCACGGCGGGGACGCCGGCGCCCTCATCACCCGCGAGCTCGGCATCCTGAAGCCCGACGGCCTCGTCGGCGTGCACCTCCTGCAGATCTTCGCGTTCCCGTCGGGCGATCCGAACGAGATGGCCGAACTGACCGAGTTCGAGCGGCAGGGCATGGAGATCCTCGCCAACTTCGACGCCATCTCCGGTTACGTGAAGATCCATCAGACCCGGCCCCAGACGCTCGCCTACGGGCTCACCGACTCCCCGGCCGGCCAGCTCGCCTGGAACAGCGAGCTGTTCATGGGGTTCGCCGGCGAGAACGTGGACAACGTGGACCGGGACCGGTTCCTCTCTCACGTGACGATCTTCTGGGTGACCGCGACGGCGGGGTCCTCCGCCCGGCAGTACTACGAGGATGCGCGCACCGGAGCGGGCTACCGGGAGGTGCCGAACGACACGCCAACCGGCGTCTCGGTGTTCCCCAACGACTTCCGCTCGGTCCGGGCGTTCGCCGAGCGCTCGAACAACATCGTGCACTGGTCGACGTTCGATCGGGGCGGACACTTCGCCGCCTCGGACGCCCCCGACCTGCTGGTGGGCGACCTGCGAGAGTTCTTCCGGCGGTTCCGATGAGTTCCGCGATCAGGGCGGGTCTGGACTGATCATCGGTCACATAGCGTTGTCCGTACGACATCGAAGGGGAGGAGCCATGAGTTCTGCGATCGAGGCCGAGGGCCTGGTCAGGACGTTCGGGAAAGTCCGGGCGCTGGACGGCATCGACATGGTGGCCCGGGAGGGAACCGTGTTCGGGCTGCTCGGGCCGAACGGCGCGGGGAAGACGACCGCCATCCGGGTGCTGTCGACCCTCATCCGGCCGGACGCAGGCCGGGCAGCGGTGGGCGGCCACGACGTCGTCAGGGAGCCGGCCAAGGTGCGAAGCCTGATCGGCCTCACCGGGCAGTACGCGGCCGTCGACGAGCTGCTGTCGGGCCAGGAGAACCTGTTCATGCTGGGAAGGCTCCTCGGCTTCCCCACGAAGGTCGCGCGCGCCCGGGCCAAGGAGCTGCTGGAGGCCTTCGACCTCTCGGAAGCGGCCACCAAGTACGTCAAGACCTACTCGGGCGGGATGCGGCGCCGGCTCGACCTCGCCGCCAGCCTGGTCGGACGGCCGCGATTCCTGTATCTGGACGAGCCCACGACGGGCCTCGACCCTCGGAGCCGGCTCGAGCTGTGGGGCATGATCCGGGCGCTCGTCGCGGAGGGAACGACCGTCC
>JBOGVH010000355.1:0-3306 GCA_050695235.1 Actinomycetota bacterium | reverse complement strand
GCCCCGGCCTGGCGGTGTGGCACCAGCGGGGAGGCATCTTCCGCAAGGAGCTCGAGGACTACGTGCGGGAGCTGCACCTGGAGCGGGGCTACGACCTGGTGGTCACGCCGCACCTCGCGCGGCGTGTGCTGTGGGACACGTCGGGCCACACCGCGAAGTTCATCGAGAACATGTACCCGGTCATGGATGACGGCGAGGGTAACCAGTACTTCGTCAAGCCCATGAACTGCCCGTTCCACGCCCTGATCTACAAGTCGCAGGTCCGCTCGTATCGCGAGCTGCCGATGCGGCTCTCCGAGCTCGGGACCGTGTACCGGTACGAGCGGGCCGGCGTCGTGCACGGGCTGCTCCGGGTGCGCGGGATGACCATGGACGACTCGCACATCATCTGCCGGGAGGACCAGCTGATCGATGAGATCCTCTCCGTCTTCGACCTCACGCTCGACATCCACCGCACCTTCGGGTTCGAGGATCCGGTGGTCACCCTGTCGACGAAGCCCGGCCAGGCCATCGGCGAGGAGTCGATGTGGGCCCGGGCCATCGAGGCCCTGACGAAGGCGCTGAACAACAGCGGGCTCGAGTACGCCCTGGCCGAAGGCGAGGGGGCGTTCTACGGCCCGAAGGTGGACTTCCACTTCCGTGATGCGATCGGGCGCCTGTGGCAGCTGACCACGGTGCAGGTCGACTTCGCCCTGCCCGAGCGGTTCGACATGGAGTTCGTCGGCGAGGACAACGAGCGCCATCGCCCCGTGATGATCCACCGGGCCATCCTCGGATCCCTTGAGCGATTCTCAGGCGTGTTGATCGAGCACTACGCGGGGGCCTTTCCGCTGTGGCTCGCGCCCGAGCAGGTGCGGCTGGTCCCGGTGGCCGACCGCCACGTAGAGCACGCGCGCGAGCTGGCGGAGAGGCTCCGGGGTGCCGAGCTCCGGCCCTTCGTCGACGCGAGCGGCGAGACCGTCGGGAAAAAGGTGCGGGCGGCGCAGCTCATGAAGGTCCCGTACACGCTGGTCATCGGGGACCGCGAGATGGAAGGCGGAAACATCACCGTCCGCGACCGGTCGGGCGCCGAAGCAAAGGACGTGGCGCTCGACTCGTTCGTCCGGGCACTGGTCGAGGAGGCCGGCACCCGCTCGCTCCAGCCGAGCCGGTTCGGAGACTAGCCGGCGGTGGAACGGCTGTGGTCGCCGTGGCGGATGGAGTACATCGAGGCGGCGAAGGGCGAGCCGGGCGGATGCATCTTCTGCGACCTTCCGGCCAAGGGCGACGATGCGGCCACGCTGATCCTGGCTCGAGGTGAGCGGGGATTCGTGCTCATGAACTCCTTCCCGTATAACCCCGGTCACCTGATGGTCGCACCGTTCCGGCACACCGGCGACTTCGAGGATCTCCACGACGATGAGCTCGCGGACCTGGACGGACTGCTGAAACGCTCGCTGCGCGCACTGCGGGAGGAGATGGAGCCGCACGGGTTCAACATGGGGATGAACCTCGGGCGGGTGGCGGGCGCCGGCATCCCCGACCACGTGCACTGGCACGTCGTCCCCCGGTGGAACGGCGATACGAACTTCATGCCGGTGGTGGGTCAGACCCGGGTCCTGCCCGAGCTGCTCGAGGAGACCTACCGCAAGCTCGCCCCTCGATTCCAACGATCAGCCGAGCGGTAACGGGCGCTACTTCTTCGCCTCGTCCTTGGCCTTCTGGGCCTCGGCGATCAGCCGGTCGGTGAGGTGCGACGGCACCTCCTCGTAATGGGAGAACTTCATGCTGAAGGCTCCCCGGCCGCCGGTCAGGGAACGGAGGTCGATCGCGTAGCGGGCCACCTCCGCCTGGGGGACCTGGGCCTTGATCCGCTGCTTGCCGGGTCCGGCAGATTCCATCCCCTGGATCTTGGCGCGTTTGGAGTTCAGGTCTCCCATCACGTCGCCGGTGTGATCGTCCGGCACGACGATCTCCAGCTCCACGATGGGCTCGAGCAGTACCACGCCCGCTTGCTGGGCGGCGTCCTTCAGGGCCAGCGATCCCGCGATCTGAAAGGCCATATCGGAGGAGTCCACCGTGTGGAACTTCCCATCGACCAGCGTGACCCGAACGTCGACCATGGGGTTGCCGGAGAGGACCCCCTCCTGCATGGCCTTCACGACGCCCTTCTCCACCGATCCGATGAACTGGTTGGGGATCGCACCGCCGAAGATCTTGTCCTGGTACTCGAACCCCGAACCTCGGGGGAGCGGCTCGATCTCGACGCTGGCCACGCCGAACTGGCCGTGACCGCCGGTCTGCTTGACGTGGCGGCCCAGGCCCTTCCCCGGGCCCCTGATGGTCTCGCGGTACGCGATCTTGGCCGGTGCGGTCGTCACCTCGACGCCGAACTTCCGCTTCATCCGCTCCATCATCACCTCGAGGTGGGCCTCGCCCATCCCGTAGGCCACGGTCTCGTGCGTCTCGTCCGAGCGTTCGACGCGGAACGTGGGGTCCTCCTCGCGCAGGCGCGAGAGCGCGGTAGACAGCTTGTCCTCATCTCCCTTGGTCTTTGGGGCGATGGCGTAGGCCAGAAGCGGCTCCGGCATCACCATCGAAGGGAGCTTCACCGGGTCGTCCTTGGTGGAGAACACGTCGCCCGTCGTCGTGTGCGACAGCTTGGCCACGGCGCCGATGTCGCCGGCCGGAACCTCCGCCACCGAGTCGTGCTCCTTGCCTCGGAGTGTGAATAGTTGCCCCACCCGCTCGTCCGTGCCTTTCGACGCGTTGTACACGGCAGAGTCCGGCCGCATCGTGCCCGAGAACACGCGGAACATCGTGATGTGGCCGACGTACGGGTCGGACACCGTCTTGAACACGTACGCCGTGAGCGGCTGGCCGGGATCGCAGGCCCGCTCCTTCTCCTCGCCGCCCTTGGTGATCACCGTGACCGGGCCGCGGTCGATCGGTGAGGGGAACTCGTCGGCGACGAACTGGAGCACGCGATCGACGCCGAACGGCCGCGCCGCCGCCGCGCACAGGACCGGCGCGATCCTCGCCTCCGCGAACCCCCGCTTGACCCCGTGGACGACCTCGTCCTCGGAGAGCTCGCACTCCTCCAGGTACTTCTCGATCAGCGCGTCGTCGGACTCGGCGACCGCCTCCATCAGCTTCTCTCGGAAGGGGTCGGCCTTGCCCGAGATATCGTCGGGCCACTCACCCTCGGTCGCGTTCGGCCCGCTGCCGTAGCGGTACGCCTTGCGCCCCAACAGGTCGGCGACGCCCTCGAAGTCGTGTTCCTCTCCGAGCGGAAGCTCGAGGGGCGCGACCTGCGTGCCGAAGGAC
>JBOGVH010000354.1:0-4942 GCA_050695235.1 Actinomycetota bacterium | reverse complement strand
CGAGTCGAGGATGCCCAACACGCCCTCCAGCGAGCCGAGGATGCGCACCGTCAGCTCGGCCTCCAGACGGAGACCGGACATGCCTACCTGGCCAAGGGCTACGTCAAGACGCGGGACGGCAGACTGGACGAGGCCCGCCTGGATCTGGAGCGCGCGCTGGCGATCTTCGAGGAGACCGGGGACGAGAAGGACCTCACGCGAACGCTGAACGAGCTGGCGAGGATCGAGCGGCTGGAGGGTCGTACGGATCGGGCCCGGGAGCTCCTGGAACGGTCGATCTCGATCATGGGCGAGAACGACACGCCCATCCTGGCCTGGGCCCACCGGGAGCTCGGGCTCGTCCTGACCGACTCGGAGCCCGACGGCGCCGAGAAGAGCTTCCGGCTGGCCATCGATCAGTTCGAGCGGTCCGAGCAGGCCGTGGAGATCGCGGTGACCTATCGGGCGCTCGGCGACCTGCTCCACGCCCGAGGCGAGGGCGAGGCGAGCTGCGAGGCCTACCGAACGGGGATCCTCGCGCTCGAACCGAGGCTGTAAGAGGCTGACGCCACTCAGGTCGCTGAGCGGCGCCCGGCCGGGACGACCCCGGACCCCACCCCGGGGACGTCGAGGGGTTGGGGGGCCTGGAGGGCCGAGCGGACCGCTTGGTCTCCGGCCCTCCTCCCCGAACCCTCGGTCCGTGCCAGCGTGGTGATGCTCTCGACCACTCCCATGGGGATATGCGTCACGGCGCGGAACCCTTCGCCGCCCGGGAGGAGCTCCTGCGCCACCGAGATCACGCCGGCGTCGCGTCGAACCAGGAACCCCACCGTCTGCACGACGTAGGTGTCCCGCCATCCGGTGGTACCGTGCTCGAAGTCGAACCAGGCATCGCGCCACCGGATCATGACCAGCTCGAGAGCCTTGTGGTGCAAGGGCCTCCGCGTGGGCGCCGGAGGCGCCGAGGGCGCAAGGACCGGTTGGCCGGAAACGTCTTCAGCCCTCGCGCCCATCGGAACCTCCTTGTCTTGAGATATCGGCGGCAGTTCGGCGCGGCGTATCGCCTCGCCGAGTCATTTCCTCGAGAAGGCGGGGTTAGGGCTGGCGCGTTCCGGGGTTACGCCCTTCGACCACCGCTGCCGGGACGAGCACCGCCGCGCCCCCGGCGGCACCCGAGCGAACCCATCCGATCGCCCGATTCGCCTCCTCCAGGAGGAACGCCGTCGCCGAGGAGCGCACCGGAACCCTCGGTGCGAGCGCCAGGAACTCCATGCCGTCCGCGCGGGTGAGGTTCGCTACCGAACGCAGCACCCGCTCCTGCCACAGGAGCTCGTAGGGCAACGACGGGATGTCGCTCATGTGGATCTCCCCGCACACCACCGTTCCCCCCGGCGCGACGGCCGTGAGCGCCGCCGGCACCAGGTCCCCCACGGCGGCGAACAGGATCGCGGCGTCGAGCTCCTCGGGCGGTCGCTCGGTCGAGTCCCCGGCCCACTCCGCTCCCAGGTCGAGGGCGGACCGCTGGGTCTCCTGGTCGCCGGGTCGGGTGAACGCGAAGATACGGCGGCCCTGGTGCCGGGCCACCTGGGCGATGAGGCGAGCCGCCGTCCCGAACCCGTAGATGCCGAGGAGCTCGGCCTCGCCGGTCATCTTCAGGCACCGCCACCCGATCAGCCCGGCGCACAGGAGCGGCGCCGCCTCGAGGTCCGGGTAACCCTCGGGTACCGGAAGGCAGAATCGGGCGTCGGCGACGGTCCACTCGGCGTACCCACCGTCGAGGTGGTAGCCGGTGAACCGGATGTTCGGGCACAGGTTCTCCCGACCGCTCGTGCAGTACCGGCAGGTCCCGTCGGTCCACCCCAGCCACGGCACGCCCACCCGGTCGCCGGGCGAGGGGGTATCAACCCCCGGGCCGGCCTCCGCGACCTCGGCAACGATCTGGTGGCCCAGGACGAGCGGGAGCTTGGGATCGGGGAGCTCGCCGTCCAGGATGTGGAGGTCGGTACGGCAGATGGCGCAGGCCCGGACCCGAAGGAGGACCTGCCCCGGCTCGGGCTCGGGCCGGGGTATCTCGGCCGGACGGAGCGGTTCCCCCGGCGCGTCGAGCACCACGGCTCGCATCGCCCCGGCCCGGCGGGCCGCCGGCCTCACCTGCCTGCCGGGACGATCTCCTGGAGCTTGCCGGTCTTGACGTCGTACACCCACCCAGATACCTCGATGTCGGGCGGCACGAACGGGTTGTCCCGGATCCGCCGAACATCGTCCCGGACGCTCTCCTCGAGATCCGAGAACGGCAGGAAGTCCATGTGCGAGGCGTCCCTGCCGGTGTCGGCGGCCAGCTTCCCCCGAAGGTCCTCGTTGCTGAACGTCAGCATCCCGCAATCGGTGTGGTGGATGACGGCGTACTCCTGCGTTCCGAGGAGGCGGCTGGAGATGATGAGCGAGCGAAGCGCGTCGTCCGACGCTCGCCCGCCGGCGTTTCGGATCACGTGCGCGTCGCCGATGTCCATACCCAGGAACGACTCCGGGTGGAGCCGGGCGTCCATGCAGGTGAGCACGACGAACCGCTCTGCGGGGGGCATCGGCGCGTCGCCCTTGTCGAAGTCCCTGGCGAACTTCTCGTTCCTCTTCCTGAACCGATCCATGATGGACATGCGCTTCTCCTTCCGCCGGAACGACGTGACAAGACCACCGCATCACGGTGGGAGAGAAACGTCAAACGGGCGCCCTCGACGGTCGCCCTCCTCGAGGGGTCGGCCGGCTAGGCCGACATGAGGTCGAGGCCCAGGATAGCCTCGGCCGCGCGCATCGAGGCCATCAGCGCGTTCCGATCGCCCTTCAGCGCCCCTTCGGCCCCCCGGTCCAGGGCCCCAGCCACCGCCCACGCCTTGATCTCGGCTTCGCCGAACACGATCCGGTCGTCGGAACGTGCCGCCTCGAACAGCATCTCGAAGGTGGCCTGCATGTAGAGGTCGATCAGGGCCACGATCCGCTGGGAGTCCTTCGCCGCGGGCAGCAGCGAGTCGCGCAGGGCCGCGAGCACCTGGTCTCCGCGGGCCGCCAGCGCCACCCTGGCCTTCTCCGGGTCGGACTGGGCGAACCTGAGCATGGCCGAAACCGACTCCACGAATACGGCGTTCTGGCTGGTCATGCCTCCTCCTGACTGCCCGGCCCACCCCCTCTCTGGGCCGGACCCGTGCTCATCCTCCAACCGGGGGCCAGACTGCGCCATCGGCCGATGGTCCATTTCCCCCGACCGACGGACCGGCCACACGGCCCGGGGTACACCTTTCGATGGAGCCGGGAGGGTGGGGAGTGGCCGTGGACGGCGATGTCATCAGAGCGAAGCCCCTGCTCAGCCCCCAGCCAGGCGCTCCACGAGGTCCCGTTGCTCGCGGTCGAACCACGGTGGCTGCCCCGCCGCAGCGTTCGAGGCGGCATGCGCCGGGTCGGCCGTGGCGGGGATGGCCACGTGGACCCGCTGATCGGACAGGGTCCACTTCAGCAGGGCTTGGGCCCAGGTGGCCACGCCCAGTTCCTCCAGGGCTCCCGGATCAGGCGCCGGAAGGAGGTCGCCCTCGGCGAACGGACGCATGGCGATGACCCCGAGGCCGAGGTCCTCGGCGAGTGGGAGGATGGCGTGCTCCGCCCGCCGTTCCAGGGGGTTGTACGGGACCTGGACGACCTGGATCCGTCCGGTCCGCATCACCTCCGCGAGCTCGTTGAAGGCCGACTCCGCGTAGTGGGTCACGCCGATCAACCCGATCCGTCCCCCTTCACGCTCCCTCTCCATCCAATCGAGGTGATCGCGCCAGGCGACCAGGTTGTGGACCTGCTCCACATCCACCGTTTCCCCGAAGTACGCCAGCTGGCTCCGGAACTGGCGGGCGCCCTCATCGGCCCAGGGGGTCCAGATCTTCGTGGCCACGATGGCCTCGCGGCGAAGGCCGCTCGCCCCCAACACGCGGCCGACCACCGACTCGGCCCTTCCGTACATGGGCGAGGAGTCCACCAACCTGGTCCCGGCGTCGAACGCGCTCTCCACGACCGCCCGGACGCCCGGCTCGGCGGAGGATCCGACGTCGAAGACCTTCCACGTCCCCATGCCGATCACCGGGACCTCCAGGTTGGAAGTCCCAAACGGGCGCCGTTCCATCAGCCCTCGACGACGAGGTCGGCTACCGGTACAGGATGGGGCAGGTCATGGTGCGGATGACGCCGTCAACGTCCTGGATGGGCCGAAGCACCCGCTTACCCAGCTCGTCGATGCTGTCGGCCTCCGCCCGCACGATGACGTCGTAGGGACCGGTGACCAGGTCCACCCGGCTGACGCCGTCGAGGTCGCGCATGGCCCGGGCGACGTGGGCCCCCCGTCCGACCTCGTTCTGGATCAGCACGAAGGCTTCCAACATGGGCTCACCTCCCGCGTGGCCTGACCTGGCCTGGCGGCATGATGGGCCTCGAGCCGACCCGGGACAAGCCAAGGGCGGGGGAGTTCACCCAATCGTTACTCGCCCACGAGGCACGAACCCTCGGAAGCGAGGTCGAGGATCGCCAGAACGAACCGGATCCATCCTTGAGCGCGCGGCCTCACCGGGGCACAATCAGTCCCCGTCCCGGCCCGAGGAAGGAAGCCCTGCACCCCGCCCGCACCCTCCCGATCGCGCTCCTCATCGCGTGCGTGCTCCTTGCCGTCGCCGCGTCCAGCACGGCGGGGGCCGGCGTGTCGCTGACGGCCGTCCTGGTGGCGTCGCCACCTACCATCACCGTCGGCGACTCGGTCAAGCTCTCCGGCTCGGTTGCGGCGGAGCAGTCGTGTCTGGGCCCCCGGCCCGTGGTGCTCGAGTGGCTCGGAGCCGGCTCGGCGGCTTGGGCATCCGTCGCCTCGAGAACCACGTCAGGGGACGGCACGTTCTCGTTTTCCGAGGGCCCCCAATACAGCGGCGAGTACCGGGTCAGCCTC
>JBOGVH010000353.1:0-4424 GCA_050695235.1 Actinomycetota bacterium | reverse complement strand
GTCCAGGGACGAGGCCCGCCCAGTCCTGACCGGTGTGCTGGTGGAGGTGAGCCGGGAAGGCCTCACGCTCGTGTCCACGGACTCGTATCGGCTCGCCGTCCGGGAACTGGTGGCGACCGCCACGGCGGAGGCGAGGGCCATCGTGCCGGAGCGGGCCATGTCCGAGGCGGGACGGGCGGCGGCCGCGGTCGAGAAGGGCGAGGTCGAGCTGCTCGTCGACGAGAGCCAGGTGGCCTTTCAGATCGGGAACCTCATGCTCACCTCGCGGCTGATCGAAGGCGAGTTCCCGAACTACCGCCAGCTCCTGCCGGAGGCCTACGAGAACCGGCTCACGGTGTCCAGGCAACAGTTGACCGACGCGGTGCGCCGGGTGGGCCTCCTGGCCAGGGACACGTCGCCGGTCCGCCTGGAGTTCAACGCGCTCGGCGTGAAGCTCTCGTCCTCTTCCCCTGACCTCGGGCAGGCCGTGGAGGCCGTGGAGGCCCGGTACGAGGGCGAGGACATCACGGCGGCGTTCAACCCTCATTACCTGGCGGATGGACTGGCCGCGGCCACGGGGGAGACCGTGCGGCTCGAGGTCCGTGACGGACTGAAGCCCGGCCTGATCAGGGGCGAGAGCGACGAGTTCACGTATCTCGTGATGCCGGTGCGCCTGCCGACGCCGGTCGGCTGATCTACCCCGGGGCGCTGATTTGCGGCTTCTGTGGGTGGAGCTCACGGACTTCCGTAACCACCCGAAGACCCGGGTCGATGACGTCCCGGACGGATTGGTCGCAGTGGTCGGGGCCAACGGAGAGGGGAAGACCAACCTCATCGAGGGCATGGCGTTCCTGTTCTTCCTGGTCTCGCCCCGAGCTTCGAGCACCGAGCCGCTGGTCCGGCGAGGGGCCGATGCGGCCTACCTTCGCGGGGAGATCGAGACCGCCGGCGGCCGGGTGCTGGTCGAGGTGGAGATCCCCGGACACGGGGCGAACAAGGTCCAGGTCAATCGGTCCCCGGTGCGGCGCAAGCGGGACCTTCGGCGGCAAGTCCGCGCGGCGTTCTTCGGACCGGAGGATCTCGACATCGTCCGGGGCGATCCGTCGCAGCGGCGCCGGTTCATGGACGAGGCCGTGACCTCGCTTTGGCCTCTCAAGGAATCGGTGCTCACCGCGTACGACCGGACCCTTCGCCAGCGCAACCGACTGCTGAAGGAGTGGGAGGGACGGGGAGCGCCGAAGGACCTCGAGGCATGGGACGCCGAGCTGGTGGAGAACGGGTCCGCGCTCCTTCGCCTTCGCGCCGATGTCGTGGACCGGCTGTCCTCGGGCGCGCAGGAGGAGTTCGCCGCTCTGTCGGGCACCGGGCTGGCTTGCGAGTACCGGCCCTCTGTGTGGGGCGAGGACCTTGAGGAGGCGTTCCGGACCCGCCTGGCGGAGCGGAGGGGCGACGAGCTCACTCGGCGGACCAGCCTGGTGGGCCCGCACCGGGACGACCTGGAGCTCGCCGTGCGGGACCTGGGGGCACGGGCCTTCGCCTCCCACGGCGAGGCCTGGGCCGCCGCACTGTGCCTTCGCCTGGGCCTGGGGAGCGCCATCCAGGCGGAGGTGGGGGAGCGGCCCGTCCTGCTCCTCGACGATCCGTTCTCCGCCCTGGACCCGAAGCGGGGAGGCCAGGTGGCCGAGCGGCTGGCCGGAAGGGGACAGGTCGTGGTCACGGTTGCGGACGAGGCCCATGTCCCTTCCAGGGCCCAGGCGGTCTGGGACGTGTCGGCGGGTGCGGCTACGGTTCGCGGGGGAGGTTGAGGATGCCCTCGAGCAAGGGGTGGCGGGGCCGCCGGGACGAGCGGACCATGCAGGACACGCCCATCGGGGAGGTGGTGGACGGGCTCCTTCGGGAGCGGACATTCGCCCGAGGGCTGCCCATCGGCCGCCTGGCCTCCGATTGGCAGGCCGTGGTCGGTCCCCGCCTGGCCTCCGAGTCCGCCCCCGTCAGCCTCGAAGGGGGGGTGCTGGTGGTCGCCGCAAGCACCGGTCCGTGGGGGGCGCAGGCGCGATTCCTGGCCCGGGAGATCGCCAATCGAGCCAACCGCAGCCTCGGTTCAGAGCTGGTCCGTACGGTGCAGATCGTGGTCCGTCCGGAGCCTCGGAAAGGCTTGTAGCGCAAGGCGAAAGAGCCTGTCTGACAGCGGGGCAACGGGCCCGGTTCGTTGGTAGAATCTGGATGGAGTTTCCCCGCGTGAGGCCCCTCATTCGGCTGCGGCGTGCGCTGCCATGTGCGGGCTGGTGGAGGGTCGTTGGCGACAGCGAGGAAGGACAACAAGGCCGGGAATGACGGAGGGTACACCTCCGCCGACATCACGGTTTTGGAGGGCGTCGAACACGTCCGACTCCGTCCGGGGATGTACATCGGGACCACCGGCCCCCGGGGTCTGCATCACCTGGTCTACGAGGTCGTGGACAACTCGGTCGACGAGGCCATGGCCGGGTTCTGTGACCGGATCGTGGTGACGCTCCTGGCGGACGGCGGCGTCCGGGTGGCAGACAACGGCCGGGGCATCCCGGTAAAGCCCATCCCCAAGGCCAAGGACCGCCGGCCGGCCCTGGAGGTCGTCCTGACCACCCTGAACGCCGGCGGGAAGTTCGGCGGCCGGGGCTACCGCATCTCGGGCGGCCTGCACGGGGTGGGGGTCTCGGTCGTGAACGCGCTCTCCGAAAAGCTCGTCGTCGAGGTCGAGCGGGACGGCTACAGATGGACGGAGACGTTCGCCCGCGGCAAGCCGACCAAGAGGCTGACCCGGGGTAAGGCCAGCCGGAAGACCGGCACCGCGGTCACGTTCTGGCCGGACCGGGAGATCTTCGAGGAAGTCGAGTTCAAGCGGGAGACGTTGACCGAACGCCTCCAGGAGCTGGCCTTCCTGACGAAGGGCCTGGAGATCCAGCTCCTCGACGAGCGCGAGGACCCGCCCGTGAAGGATACGTTCAAGGCGGCTGGAGGCCTCGCGGACTTCGTGAAGCACCTGCAGACGGGCAAGGACGTGCTCCATCCAAGGGTCATCCACTTCGAGGGCACTGAGCGCGACGGCTCGGCCGAGGTCGAGGTGGCGCTGCAGTGGAACACGGGCTACGCCGAGTCCCTCTACTCGTTCGCCAACACCATCAACACGACCGAGGGCGGCACGCACGAGGAGGGGCTGAAGAAGGCCCTGACGAACGTGATCAACCGGTACGCGCGCCAGAAGGGGCTCCTGCGGGAGAAAGAGGAGAACCTGATCGGCGAGGACATCCGGGAAGGGCTCGTCGGCATCGTGTCGGTGAAGCTCCGGGATCCGCAGTTCGAGGGTCAGACCAAGACCAAGCTGGGCAACACGTCCATCCGCTCGCTCGTGGAAACCACCGTGAACGACCGGCTGGCCACTTGGCTGGAAGAGCATCCCGGTGACGCCAAGCGGATCGTGAGCAAGGCGGAGCAGGCCGCTAAGGCCAGGATGGCGGCCAAGCAGGCCCGTGACCTGACCCGGCGAAAGTCGTTCCTGGACTCCACGTCGCTCCCGGGCAAGCTGGCGGACTGCCAGCTGACCGATCCGGCGCAGTGCGAGCTGTTCGTGGTGGAGGGCGACTCCGCGGGCGGTAGTGCCAAGCAGGCCCGGGACCGGGCGACACAGGCCATCCTGCCCATCCGGGGGAAGATCCTGAACGTCGAGAAGGCCCGGCTGCACAAGATCCTGGAGAACCTGGAGATCCAGGCCCTCATCACGGCCATCGGTACCGGGATCGCTGAAGAGTTCGACGCCACGAAGGCCCGTTATCACAAGGTCGTGCTGATGGCCGACGCGGACGTCGACGGCGCGCACATCCGCACGCTGCTCCTCACGTTCTTCTTCCGGAACATGCGCGACTTGATCAACGCGGGCTACGTGTACATCGCGCAGCCGCCGCTCTATCTGGTGAACGTCGACCGTGTGCCGCACTACTTCTATACCGAGAAGGAATGGGACGTGTTCCGCAAGCAGGACGGCAACCGGAAGCTCGAGACGCCCCAGCGGTTCAAGGGCCTGGGGGAGATGGACGCCGTCCAGCTGTGGGAGACGACGATGAACCCGGAGAGCCGGATCCTGCTGCAGGTCACCATGGAGGACGCGGCCACGGCCGATCGGCTGTTCACCATCCTGATGGGAGAGGACGTCCCCGCCCGCCGGCAGTTCATCGAGGCCAACGCCAAGCAGGTGCAGAACCTGGATGTCTAGGCGAGCCGGAGGAGGCGGGGCGAGCGTGACCCTCCTCAGCGGCCGGATCGAGCCGGTCGAGATCGAGGAGGAGATTCAGCGCTCCTACCTCGACTACGCGATGTCGGTCATCGTGGGCCGAGCGCTGCCCGACGTCCGTGACGGTCTGAAGCCGGTGCACCGACGGATCCTGTGGTCGATGCTCGAGTCGGGGCTGAGG
>JBOGVH010000352.1:0-8213 GCA_050695235.1 Actinomycetota bacterium | reverse complement strand
CCCGCTACCCGGGCGGTCGAACGAACGTGGCACGGGAGGGCCGAGGGGTCCCCGGGGTCCGGATCGGCGGACGGGGCACGGGCCGAATCCGAGCCTCGGGTCGGGCGGGACGCCGCGCTGGGGCCCGAGCTCCGGTCCGTCCATGCAGTCATCGATGCGACGCGGACGGGGATCGAGGAGGTGCCGGACCGGATCAAGCACGCCCTCCGCCCGGTGGCCGAGGCCATCGGTAGGCTCGGCGATTCCATCGACCGGCTCGCCGATGCCTCCGCGGAATGCCCCGGTGATTCGCCCGGGGCAATCGGATCCTGGAACCGCAGTGAATCGTTGACGATGAGCGCCCCCAGCACGAAGGCGGGGTGAGTGGCTGAAGGGGGCACCGCATCCCCCCTCCGGTGCCCCCTTTAGCGTCGACGGGATGGCTCCCGGGACTTGCGGCGGTTCGTGGGTTGGCAGACCTTCTTCGACTTCGGAGACGGGGAGGTCAAGCCCAACAAGAGCATCGACTCGAGGATTTCCACCCCCTCTTCCACCTGCCGCTGGGGGGCCATCGCCAGCGGCGATCCCCCCACGGCCCTGCCGCAACGGAACCCTGCTTCGCCACGTGACCTGGCAGTTGCCGTCGGGGCAGGCCATCGCGGAGGAGATCGGCGCGCCCGTGCTCTCCAGGAGGGACCTGCCGAGCTCCGAGGCTTCGGCCTCAACCTGGACCGGTCCACCCCTCTCTGGTACTACATCATTAAGGAAGCCGAGGTCATCGAGGAAGGACTACACCTGGGGCCAGTGGGAGGTCGCATCGTCGGCGAGGTCATCGTCGGACTTCTGGAGAGCGACCCCCGGTTCGTTCCTGTCCCGTCCAAGCTGGGCCCCAGAGCTCCCGAAGCGGAGCGGCGTCCGGAGACTTCCGGATGATCGACTTCCTCACCTTCGCAGGTGTGGATCCCACCAGCAGGGCCAGTAGATGGCGCCTGGAAGGCACCCGGCGCGTAGCGAAAGGAGGTGGGTTCGAGGAACTGCTGGAGCAGCCGCTATCGGACGCCCCCGGCACACCGGCCGAGGTCAGGCCGGAACTCGGACGGGGTTGGGAAGGAGGACTGTCATGATGGTTTCGGGAACCAACGCATCACCGGGATCTCACAGGATGCGACTGCTCGCCTGGGCGACGACGGTACTGGTCTCCATTGCCCTTTCCCTCGCCGGCTCGCCCGCCGGGGCGGTCATCCCCCCGGGGACGACCAGCCTCGCGGGCGCCGACGTGAAGCTGGTCGGAGAGCCCGGTGGCCAGGCTGGCTTCCACGTGGATCAGGCGGGAGACTTGGACGACGACGGATTCCAGGACGTCATCGTGGGGGCCTTCCTGGACCCGACCACCGGACCCTCCGCCGGGGCGGCCTATGTCCTGTACGGGCCCGTCACCCCCGGAGCCCTCGAGCTGGGGACGGACGCCGACGCCAAGCTCCTGGCCGAGTTCACCGGTGACTTCGCCGCGGAAGGCTTCGCCGGGATTGGGGACATGGACGGCGACGGATTCGACGACTTCGTGATCGGGGCCCCGGGCCGCTTCCCCCCAGTCCAGCCCGGCATCCCCGCCCCCGGGGTGGCCTACCTCTTCTACGGGGGCAAGGAGCGCCTGTCAGGGACCATGAGCCTGGGCGAGGCCGACGCCAAACTGGTCGGAGAGTCGAACGTGGACTTCGCCGGGCTGGCGGTGGCCGGCGCCACGGACCTGGACAACGATGGATTCACCGACCTGGTCGTCAGTGCCTCGCGAGACTCCGCCGGCGGTTCGGCGGCTGGCGCCGTCTACATCATCTACGGGGGCGATGCGCGCCTGTCAGGGACCATGAGCCTGGCCGAGGCCGACGCCAAGCTTCTGGGCGCCCCCGGGGACCTCGCGGGGTTTCGGCTGGACCGGGTCGGGGACCTGGACGGCGACGACTCGGAGGACCTGGTGATCGGGGCCCCGGCCACCGTCGGGTTCGGCGGGAGCGGGGTCGCCTCCACTTACGTCCTCTACGGCACGGCGGAGCGCCTGAGCGGGACGATCAGCCTCCCCCAGACGGCGGCCCGCCTCGTGGGGGAGGAGCCGGATGACCGACCCGGATTCGGGCTCACGGGTGCCGGGGACCTGGACCGCGATGGCTTCGACGATCTCGTGGTAGGGGCTGACTTGGAGGACACCGCCGGGACGAATGCCGGGGCGGCCTACGTCTTCTACGGGCGCCAGGATCGCCTCGCGGGCACCGTGAGCCTCGGCACGGCCGATGCCAAGCTCACCGGAGAGGCCGCCGGTGACCGAGCCGGCTTCGACGTATCGATCGCCGGAGACCTCGACGACGACGGCTTCGACGAGCTGGTGGTGGGGGCCTTCGGGCACGACGCCGCCGGGACGGATGCCGGGGCGGTCTACGTGTTCTTCATCGAGGACGCTCGGCTGAGCGGGCTCCTGAGTCTCTCCGCCGCGTCGACGAAGTTGCTAGGGGAGGCGGCAGGAGACTCCGCCGGGTCGGCCGTGGGGCCCGCCGGAGATGTCACCGACGACGACACCGACGACCTCATGGTGGGGGCCCGGTTCAACGACGCTGGTGGCACGAACTCCGGAGCGGTCTACGTCCTTTTCGGCGTGCCGGAAGCATGCGGCAAGGGGCATGACGTGAACATCGATAAGCCTGGCCACGCAGGGAACCACGCGTGCGATCCGGAGGAGTGAGAGGAGGCGATCCGCTTTCGCGCGGCGACGGAATTCCTTGAAGAGCCAAATTGTGACGGACGGCACGCTCTCCGTCTTCTCCGAATCGTGCACGGAGACCCCCTGCCAGCCTCTGTGGGTCGAGGCCGTCGGAGCGCTTCCATCGGCGCCGACGCTGTGGAGGGATCGGGTCGTGTACGCGTTGTCGGCCGACGGCGTTCTCACCGCATACACGGTTGACGGAGCCCCCAGCGTGACCAAGGGCTCGTTGGCGGGAGGGCAGGGATTCGAACCCGGGAGCGAGGACGGAGTTCCGGCTGACGGGCACAGAAAGGAACCAGAGATGATGCTGAAGGACAAGGTTGCGGTGCGGCGACGGCCTCGTCGCGATCGTCCCGAACGCGGACCACCGGCGGTCGTCGCTCGTCGACCTGACGGGAGCCGGCCGATCGACCTACGAGGCGATCGACCGGCGACAGGCGGCCTGGATCAACCGGTTGTCGCGTGGGATCGGGCGAGCGGATCTCGAAACGACCTCCCGCGTGCTCGACGAGCTCTCGCGGCGCCTCGAGCACGACCGGGCCGAGGACGAGGACAGGGTCGTCACCTCGACCGGGGCGGTGGCCCGATGACCCCGAGAACGATGCGGAAGGCGGAACGCGCCGTCCACCTCGTCTGGGCGCTCGGAGTCCTCCTCTACGTCTACGGGCTCCTGCCGTCGTGGGGCGAGCCGGTCGTCCGCTCCGCAAGCTAAGGAGAGCCTCAGCCGCGGCTGGAACGCGTTCCCGGCGTCGCGTCCTGCCCTGCAGGAGCGCTTGTCCGGTGCCAATCGGAGGTCAAGGTTGCTCGACCCCGATCGCGCGGACATCATCGACAACGAGGGAGCATTCGTCGCCGGACAGATTCAGCCCGTGCCGAAGGGTAACCTCCTCTGCGAGCTTTCCCTCGCCACCAAGGTTGAACAGGCGCACGTCGACGCGAAACCCGTCCGAGCCCGGGAGCTCCTCGATCGACTCAATCCGGTCGAGCGCGACCTGGGCGAACAGCCCGCGCACCCCGCTTGAGGGATCCTCGAACGCCGCTTCACCCGCGGGTGACAGGAGGCCCTCGATCTCCGGCCGCGCCAGCGCCTCGGGCCGATACGACCGCAGCAACTCGAACCTGGCAGCGACGGCGGCCGCGAGCTCCACCCCCGTGAAGGCCTGGGAAGCCGCCGCAGTCGAACGAGGCCGGAGGCCGGAAGGCGAACATCCGAGGAGAACCCTCGTAGAACCCGTCGTACCCAAGCACGAACACGAGGTCCTCGACGGGTACGAACTCTGCCGCCCAGAACGGCAGATCGCGCCGGGTGATGTTGTGCCAGCGATCCTCCCCGGGCAACATCACGACGAGCTCGGCGCACAGCTCACCGAACACGAACCCATCGGCGGTCACGCTGCTGGGCACGTCCTCGCAGGCATCGACCGGTGGACCCGCCAGGCGTGACCAGGCGTCGGCCTCGAGCGAGTACGCGCTGGTGTGCTCCGAGTAGTCCCACGCGATCAGCCGGTCGACAAGCCAGCTGGCCGTGTTCGCATTGGGATCGATGTCGGAGTTGGGGAGTCGCCGCCAGGTGTCGCTCGCAGGGTTGTAGGCGGCGCCGACCGCGGTGGGCGTCTCGGGGAAGTTTCCTCCGTGGAGCGCGGCCCCGAACACGATCATCTCGGTGCCGGTCCAAACCGCGATGGCGTCGGTGAGCTCGATCGGGCCATCGGCGATCCTTCGCCACGAGTCGGATGCTGGATCGTACGCAGCACCGTCCAACGGGCGATTCGACGTCCGCAGACTCGTTCCCCACACGATCAGCTCCTGGCCTGTCCAGACGAACAGCGGCGCCCGAGCTGTGAGCCCGCTTGCAGGAAGGAGGCGCCACTGGTTCGTTGCGGGGTCGTAGGCGGCTCCGTCAGACAAGGTGTTCCGCTCGTCGCCCGAGTACGACCCGTCCCAGCCGCCCCAGATCAGCAACTCGCGTCCCGTCCACGCGGCGGCGGGGACCGCACGGCCGGGCATTGGGGCGGGCGGGATCGCTCTCCACTTGTTGGAGGAGGCGTCGAACGCCATTCCGTCCCGTTCCGGAGGCTGCTCGTCCGAGCCGCCCGACCACCCGCCCCAGATGAGGAGCTGGGACCCGGTCCACACCTCTGCTGCCCCAGTTCGGTTCTCTGGCGCGGCCGGCAACTCGGTCCAGCCCTCCGGGATGCTCGAGAGGTCGACGTCCGCTGGAGATCCAGATGGAGCCGGAGTGGGCGTCGAGCGCCCTGCCACCTTGAAGTGCTCGGAGAACGTCGTCCACGTGAAGACGGCCGCGACGGCGAACGAGGCAAGCGCGATCAGGCTCGTTGCTGTCCGGCGACTTGCCGAGTGTCCGAGAGGCTGCTCAGGACGCGCCATCTCTAGGGCATATCGATCCGGGTGAGGATGTCGCCGCGGCCGAGCCACAGGATCCCCGCCTCGAAGTCGAAGGCCACCTCGGGCCAGGAGTACTCGTCGTCTGAGATGGCGATGGAGAAACCGAGTTCGAGCGTCTCGGCGTCGAGGCGTGCGACGAGGCCCCGCTGCGTTCCCTGCTCTGATCCCACCACCCAGAGGGCTCCAGCCCCGGCGGCGTAGGGGCAGCCGGTGCCGGTGAGGGAATCCGGATGACCGCCAACGAGGGGGATGGGCTCGCCCGCCACCTCGCCGGTGACGGGATCGATGCGCGCGACGAGCTCTGCGACGTTCCACACATCCGTCGGACCATCCGACGACCGGACGCCCACCCAGGCCCATCCCTCGCCGGCCGCCAAGCCGCACGACGCGCCGGTGCGGATCGTCGTCGCCCGGTTGATCGACGGGTCGACACGCACGGTCTCACCGAGCCGGAAGCCTTCGAACCACACGGCGCTTTCACCGGCTGTTCCCCACGTGGGCGTGCAGTCCGCGTCCGTCAGCGTGCAGACATCCGCCGGAATGCGTGCGACGATCTCGTTCGTCTCAGGGGCGATGCGAAGGATCGATCTCGACGCGTCCTCGAACCGTCCCCCCTCCGGCACGACGAGGTGAGGGATCCAGACCGCCTCGTCGCTCCCGACCATCGGTCCGAGCGTGCCATCCGGGAGATCGATCGTTGCCACCAGCTCGTTGGTCGTCGGATCGATCCGACAGAGGGCGGCGCCTTGCCCCTCGCCGAAATCCCACGCCCAGACCGCGCCCGCCCCGACGGCGAGCTCCCCCGCGCATCCGTCGATCTCGGCGACCAGTTGGTTCGACGCGGGATCGATCCGAAGGAGTGAGCTTCGAGCGGAGGCTCCCGGCTCGCTCGTCAAGGTGACCCAGAGCGCACCCTCCCCCGCGATCATGTCGCCGATCCGTCGGCCGCCCGTGTCGACCTGGATCGTCGCCGACGCCGAAGCGACGCCCTCGTCGACGATGTCCAGGCGGATGACGCTGTGGATCGCGGAGACCCACACGGCGCGGGACGCCGGGTCGACAACGGCATCGGTGAAGAGGGAGCGGATGGGCTCGGAGCGCTTTTCGACCTCGAGCGTCTCGGGATCGAGCCTGCTCACCCGGACGTGCTGCTGCTCGTCGTAGTCGACCGACCACAGCGCGTCCGGGGAGACGATCTTCAGACCATCGGCTCCGAGCTCGAAGGGCTGGGACGGCTCGTTCGTAGCGACGTCCACCCGGGTCCAGAGCCGCCGCTCGCCGTAGGTATCGAACACGCCGTCGGCGATGAACCGAACCCACACCTCGTCGGAGCCCATCACCATGTGAAACCCACCGACCGGGATGCGGGCGGTGATCGCGTTCGCGGCCGGATCGATGCGGATAAGGTCGCTTCCGTACTCGGCGTCCTCCTTCTCGAACCAGCGGATGCCCAGTACCCAGACAGAGCCCGCGCCCACCATCACCTCGTCCTCATATCCGGCCACTTGGGGCCCGAGTGGGATCTCGGCCACGGCTTGGTTCGTCGCGGCATCGACGCGCACGAGGCTGCCGGTCCACTCACCGCCTTCTTCAGGCTGTTCGGTGATCGCGACCGCCCAGACGTCGGTGGAGTCCGCCGTGATCGCGGAGATCGGCCGGCCCTGCATGTCCACGCTAGCGACGACGGTGTTCGTGTCGGGATCGATCCGCTCGAGCACACCGTAGGAGGCCACCCAGACGGCCTCGTCGGTCGCGGCGATCCACTTGCGCCAGGGCGTGTCCCGCACCGGGATCTCGGCAACGACCTCGTTCGTCGCAAAGTCGATCCTGATCACGAAGGCGGACCCTCCTCGCTGGATGCCGACCCACGCGGACCCGGCGCCGACGGCGACGCCGCCGACCCCGGCGTTTCGCTGGTCACCGACGAGCGGGATTTCGGCCGTGATCTCTGGGTCACCTGTCAGGGGGCGGGCCCTCGCTCACCTGATCGGAGGGCGCGTCGTCGGCGGCCGGGACCGTGCCGGAACTGAAGGCGCGGACGGCGAACGCCATTCCAGCTGCGGCCAAGGCGAAGGCGAGGGCCGCGACGAAGAGTCGTCGGGCAGGAGTGGGCTCCGCATGCCGCCTGGTCGCGCTCCCCTTGTCAACCTCGCGACGCGACTCGGACTCCGTCACCGGCGGTGATCTCCGCACACTCAGGTGACAGCGGCTCGAGCTTGTGGGTTCCCGAGACTCACCCCTCGGAGACGCCGATCAGGCTCCGGCTCCCCGAGACTGCAAGACCGAAGTGGGGCCACATTGGGGCCCCAATTGGCGGGGAAACCACGGGAACCAAAGAGAGGCCAAGAGACACAAACCAGCAGGTCAGAGGGCACATCGCTCCTATCGACGCTGGCAGCGGAGCCGCCTCAATCGGTCTTGAAAATCGCTAGTCCCGCAAGGGGCTCCCGGGTTCGAATCCCGGCCCTCCCGCCATCACGACCAGCGGTTCTTCTGCACTGTCGGCGTGGTTATTGAGCGGCTCTGGGGCCGTGTGGGGGCCGTCATCGGCGGAGTGGTGGCCGGAACGGCCAACCGGATCTCGGTCACTGCAGCGGTCCGAAGAACGCCTGCAGGTCCGCTGCGAGCTGGGCCGGGGCCTCCATCGCCGGGAAATGCTTGCCACGCTCGAACTCGGTCCAGTGCGCGTCCGGCGGCGCCGGGACCAACTTGCGTACGGTCTCGTCCGCGCCGAACACGGCGAAGCCCTGCGGAACGGCGGGTGGCGCTCCCCAGTCCGAGGAGTGCGCCTGCTCGTAGAGGGTGTGCGCGGCGGTGGCGCCGGAGCCGGTGAACCAGTACAGGCTCACCGTTGTGAGCAGCTGGTCGCGGTCGATCGGCAGGTCCGTCCACTCATCGAACTTCTCCGCGATCCAGGCCAGCTGCAGTAGCGGCGAGTCGACCAGGCCGTAGCCAATCGTCTGCGGCCTGCTGTTCTGGATCGCAAGGTAGCCGGAGCCTTCATTCTTGAACTCGGTCATCCGGTCCAGGATCAGCTTGTCGACCGGGTCGTTCTCGTCCAGCCGGTCGGCCATGC
>JBOGVH010000351.1:0-5631 GCA_050695235.1 Actinomycetota bacterium | reverse complement strand
GGCTCGTGCTCATCGATCCGCCGGTGCGCGTGTTCGCGCCGCAGCCGGACGGGTCGGGTCTCTCGCTGTGGGCCGATCCTGCGCGCACGGCCGAGGAGATCCGTGCGCGATCAGCCCACGATGCCGAGGCGTACCCCCGTTTCGACGCGCGAGTCCGAACCCTGGCCAGTTTCCTGGCCTATCTCTACGCTGCGACCCCGCCGGACGTGAAGGGCCCCTCGTTCGCCGACGCAATGAGCGGCGTCCGGATCGGGAACGCGTTCCGGCGTCTGGGCCGGAAGGCGTCGCGCGAGGCCACCCGAGCGCTGCCCATGGCCATCGCCGACTACGTTGCGGAGTCGCTCGAGACGGACTCGGTGCGCGGAGCCATCGCCTCGCGGGCCGTCCAGTTCACGGCCATGGGACCGTGGTCCGCGGGGACGACCGCCGTGTTCCTCGGCGACTCCGCCGGGAACGGCGGGGGAGCTGCGGGGCAGTCGACGATGGCCCGGGGCGGTCCGGGCGCGCTGGCCGACTCCCTGGCATCGGCGGCCACATCGCTCGGTGCCGAGGTCCGCACGAGAGCCGAGGTCGTCCGGGTGCTGACGAGGGACTATCGCGCGATCGGCGTCGCGCTGGCGAGCGGCGAGGAGCTCTACTCGCGAGTCGTGGTCTCGGCGGCCGATCCCAAGCGAACCGTCATCACGCTGCTCGACCCGGTCGTCGCCGGGCCCGATCTGATGTGGCGAGCTGGGAACATCCGAACGCCCGGGATCGTGTCGAAGGTGAACCTGGCGTTGTCCGGCCTTCCCACGTTCGCCGGCGCCGAGGGCGATGTGCGACTGAGCGGCCGCATCGTCATCGCGCCCGGGATCGATTACCTGGAGAAGGGATTCGACGCCTCGAAGTACGGCCGCGTGAGCGACGAGCCGTACCTGGAGGCCACGATCCCCACCCTGCTGGATCCGACCCTCGCGCCGGAGGGCACGCACGTCATGAGCATCGTCGTGCAGTGGACACCACACCGGCTCCGCGAGGGCGATTGGGCGGCCGATCGCGAGCGGGTGGGCGACCTCGTGGTCAAGACCATGGAGCAGTACGCGCCCGGGCTGGGGGAGCTGGTCACGGCTCGACAGGTCATGACGCCGTTCGACCTTGAACGGGAGTACGGGTTGTCGGGCGGGCATCCACTGCACGCCGAGCCCGGCCTTGACCAGTTCTTCGCCTGGCGGCCGCTGCTCGGCCACGCGCGGTACCGGTTCGGGATCGACGGGCTGTACCTGTGCGGGTCCGGGGCACACCCGGGCGGAGGTATCACCGGCGCGCCCGGTGCGAACGCGGCTCGCGTGATCCTCTCGGACCTCGCGAAGCGTCGACAGCCCTAGCTGAGCGGCGGTTCAAGCACGGGGTGTGCCTGGTCGATGACTGTCGAGGGATGCTCTCCACCGAGCCCGACCTTGCCCCCACGTCTGCTGCCCTCCGACGCGTGGTTGACAACGTGGAGCGGGTCATCGCCGGCAGCCGGGAGGCGGTCGAGGCCGCCGCGGTGTGCCTGTTCGCCGAGGGGAACCTGCTCCTCGACGGCGTACCCGGAGTGGGCAAGACCATGCTGGCTCGGGCCATCGCCGCGTCCATCCAGGGCACGTTCAGCCGGGTCCAGGCCACACCGGACCTGCTTCCCTCCGATCTCACGGGCATCTCCGTCTACGACCAGGAGGCTCACGAATTCAGGTTCGTCCCTGGGCCCATCTTCGCCAACGTGGTCCTGGTGGACGAGATCAACCGGACCACGCCGCGCACCCAGTCCGCGCTCCTGGAACCAATGGAGGAGCGCCAGGTCACCGTGGAGAACGTCACCCATCGCCTCCCCCAGCCGTACCTGCTCATCGCGACGGAGAACCCCATCGAGCAGCACGGCACCTACCCGCTCCCCGAAGGCCAGCTCGATCGGTTCACGATGACCGTGCACGTCGGCTACCCCGGGAACGAGGCGGCCAAGGAGGTCGTCCGGCGGCAGATGGTCCGCCATCCGATCGAGGACCTCACGCCCGTGTTGTCCGCCGAGGACGTGATGGAGCATCAGCGCGCCGTCCGGGCTGTGCACGTCGCGCAGGGCATCGTCGACTACGTCGTCATGCTGGTGCAGGCTACTCGAGCCCACCCGGAGGTGCTGCTGGGCGCGTCGCCTCGATCGATGCTCGCGCTGACCCACACGTCGCAGGCCCGGGCGATCGCCGAGGGCCGGAACTACGTCCTGCCAGACGACGTGAAGGCCCTGGCGCCGAACGTGTTGGCGCATCGGCTGATCCTGAAGGCACACGGCGGGACGGGAGGAGGCACGGGTGCGGAGCGGTCGGTCGAGCTCATCCGTTCGGTGCTCGATCAGGTCCCGGTCCCCCTGGGGATCACCGAGAGGTCGTAGCGTGCTGCGGCCGCGCCGGCGCATCGCGGCGCTCGTGCTGGGGGCTGCGCTGCTGTTCACCGTGGGGACGAGTGTCCAAGCCGGGTGGCTCCTCGTCCTGTCGTCCATCCTCCTCGGCGCCGCGATCGCCGGGCTGCTCCTCCCGCTTCGGATGGTTCGAGGCGTGAAGGTGGAGCGGCGAGCTCCGGAGGAGGCGTTCCAGGGTGACCTGGTCTCGGTCGAAGTCACCGTGAGCAACACCGGCCGGGGGATGCGGTTGGGGCTGGAGATCCAGGATCCGCACCTTTCGCGGACCCGGATGGTGGTTCCGCCCCTCGGCCCGGGGGACCGAGCGGTCATCGGGACCACCCGGAAGGCCGCCCGCCGGGGGTTGCAGGAGTCCACGGCCGCCTCGGTCCGCTCGGCCGCGCCGTTCGGCGTGGCCCAGGCCCGCCGGTCTCTCGCCGCTCCCGGTCGCACCCTGGTCTATCCCGCGGTGGTCGAGCTCGGGTGGGTCCCGTTGATCGACCTCGCGCCGACCCACGATTCGGCGATGCACACCGCGCCCCGGCGGGGGACCGGGCCGGAGTACCTCGGCATCCGCGAGTACCGGACGGGCGACAGCATGCGGCACGTGCACTGGCCCTCCACGGCTCGCCTCGGGCAGGTCATGGTTCGGGAGTTCGAGCAGGAGCACACCCGGCGGCTGGCCATCGTGGTGGACACGTGGGCCGACGCGGGGGAGGAGGACACCCCACTCGACGCGGCGTGTACGGTGGCCGCCTCGGTGGCCTTCGCCGCGCTCGGGCGGGGTCACGGGGTTCGACTGGTGGCTGGGAGGGGCGGTTCGCTCGACGCGCTGATCCGAGCAGAGCCGCGCGGCATGCTGGCGTGGCTGGCGGATCTGCGCGCGTTCGGCGGGATCCCGCTCGCCGACGTCGTGGCTCAGCTCGGGGGGCACCTTCGGGGCATCCACACCGTGTTGCTCGCGGTGCCCACATGGCGGGCCAACGCGGGTATCGCCGACGTGGTCGGTGCGCTGCGGTCGGAGACGGGCGCGGTGGCCGTCGCAATGATCGAGAGCCACACCTTCCCGTCCGACCGGCGGGCCCCCGTGCTGTCGGCGTCCGAGATCGATCGCCTGGCCGCCGACCTGGGGTCGCGAGGCGTGACCGTGTACCGGCTTCGATCCGGACAGGACCTGGCCGAGTGTCTGCGTCAACCGTTCCCACTCGCGTCGTGACTCGGGAGAAGGAGCAGCCCGAGGACTCCATCCGGTTTCGAGTGGTCGTGGCGGCGATGGTCATGGTGGCCCTCGTCGCGGTGATCGCCCAGGGCGCCACCGATACCGCCACGTGGATCGCGGCGATGCTCCTCGTTCCAGTTGGATACGCGTTCTCGTACTTCCAACGAGACAAGACGAGCGTCGGGACGAAGATCGTGCTCGTCGTCGGCCTGCTCGCGGCCCTCGGCGGGTTCCTGCAGAGCGTGCGGTTGGCGCAGTCGGTGGACGAGGCTCGGATCCCGCTCGCATCTCTGTTCGTGTGGGTCCAGGTCCTGCACTCCTTCGACGTGCCTCGGCGGCGGGACCTGTCGTTCTCGGTGGTGTCCAGCCTGATCCTGATGGCCGAGGCCGGCGCGTTATCGCTCGGGACGGGGTTCCTCGTGTTCCTGGTGCCGTGGGCGACCCTCGGTGGGTTGTGGCTGTATCTGTCGCAGCGGCCGACCCGGGACCGACCGCCCGACCCGTCGTTCGTTCGGAGGATCCGCCGATCGAACCGGGGCCTCGGCGTCGTCGCCGCGCCCTCGCTCGCGGCTGGGACGACGGCCGTCCTCGTCGCCGTGGCCGTCGCGTTCATGCTCACGCCCAGGCTTCCGGGCGCCTTCGTTCGGCTCCCGCCGTTCGCGGTCCGAACCGCCATCGCCGTGCCGGGGTTCCAGGGTCAGGTGGTGAACCCCGGGCTCCCGTCGGGAGGTGGTGACGGCGGGGTCGTGGACTTCTCGCCGTCGGTATATCCGGGGTTCGGCTCGAACGTCGACCTGCGAGCCAGGGGTCGCCTGTCCGACACCGTCGTCATGCGGGTCCGCTCGCCCCAGGCCGCGCTGTGGAGGGGACAGGCCTACGACGCGTACGACGGAACGACCTGGACGGCTTCCGAGGCCGGCACGATCGCCGTGGGGCAGGACTTCGAGCAGAGCTTCCAGATCCCCTCCGGTCCCAGCGACGTCCCCACCCGGCGGATCGTCACCACGTTCTACGTCCAGTCCGACCAGCCGAACATCGTGTTCGCGGCGTACGAGCCCGAGCAGGTCTACTTCCCGGCGCCGGTGCTGACGGTGGACCGCTACGACTCGATCCACTCGCCGATCCTTCTGGACCCGGGACTGATCTACAGCGTCGTCTCCACCATCCCCATCACCACGCCGAGCATCCTGCGGGCCGCCCCGGGCGTGTGGAGCAGGGCCGAGGTGAACCAGTACACGCAGCTCCCGGCGGACCTTCCGGATCGAGTCGTGGCGCTGGCCGAGCGGATCACGGGCTCCGAGACCACGACCTACGGGAAGGTCATGGCGGTCCAGGATTGGCTGCACCGCAACACTCGCTACAACCTCGACATCCCGCGAGACCCGCCAGGGGTGGACGCCGTCGACGAGTTCCTGTTCGTCAGGAAGCAGGGGTTCTGCGAACACATCGCGAGCGCCATGGCGGTGATGCTCCGATCGGTCGGTATCCCGACGCGCCTTGTCACCGGGTTCGGGCCGGGGGAGCGGAACCCGTTCACCGGCTACTACGACGTTCGGCAGTCCGACGCGCACGCCTGGGTCGAGGTGCTCTACCCCGGCGTGGGATGGGTCCAGTACGACCCGACGTTCGGGGTGCCCCCGGCGGCACCGGGGTTGGGAGGGCGGTTCATCGCGCCGGAGGTGATCCGAGCGATCGGGCGGTTCATAACGCAGGTTACGCCGGAGCCGCTGAAGGCGGCGGCCCGGCAGGCCGGCTCGGCCATCGGCGCAGCCGCGCGAGGGACGCTCGCGTCCTGGCCGCTCTCGGTGGGGTTCGCTGGGCTCGTGGTCGCGGCTGCCCTGTGGCTTCGCCGCCGCCGACGCGTCGCACGGGGACGCGTTCCGGTGCCGAGTGGCGCCGCCAGGGCGTTCATCGCGCTCTCGGAGACGCTCCGGGGCCGGGGCCACCCGAGAGCCGAGCACCAGACCCCGACCGAGTTCCTGCGAGGGATCGAGCGGGACGGGGC
>JBOGVH010000350.1:0-5808 GCA_050695235.1 Actinomycetota bacterium | reverse complement strand
CAACACCACGAGCACGACGCGAAGGAGCACGAGCACCGGCACTTCCACGTCACGCACTACATTCCGAAGGGCGAGGACTGGGCGCACTTGCTGTCCACCCACGAGCACGAGCACAACCACCCCGCGCTCGACCACGTGCACATCCCGCACAAGGACAAGGACGCGGAGCACCGGCGTGAGGCGCACGTGCACGACCACGCGCACCCAACGACGTCGCCGGGCTAGCCCTCGCCGGTCGCCCGGGCCTCCAAGCGATGCTGGCGCGCGTCCTCGTCGCGCTTCCAGGCGGTGGCCACGATCAGCATGGCCAGGACCAACGCCAGGTTCCCCACCAGCCACATCGTCGTGGCGCCGGCCCGCTGGTCCGCGAATGCCGAGGGGCCCCACGGCGCCGGCAGGGACGCATACCCGTCGTAGAGGGGCCCCCGCGCCGAGTAGATCGCCAGGGCAAGGAACGACATGGCCGGCATGGCCAGGAACAGCGAGAGCAGGCGAACCGGGTAGCCCATCGGATGGGCCGTGGGATCGCGGCCCACGATCGGCCACCAGTAGACGAGCGCAGCCGCCAGCCACAGGGCATGCTCCAGCCCGTGGACCCCCCGGCTACGCAGGGCCAGGTCGAACAGCGGCGTCAGGTGGATCACGAACGCCACCCCCACGAACAGCGCCCAGCCAACCACCGGATCGGACAGCACGACCGCGGGGATGCTCCGGAGGAGGCGCGACAGGAGCCTCGCCGTCGGCGGTCGCGTGGAACGGAGCGCGAGCGTGATCGGCGCGCCCAGCGCGAGCAGGGGAGGAGCAAGGAGCGTGAGCAGCAGATGCTGGGCCATGTGGACGCTGAACGAGACCTCCGCGTACGCGTCGATCGGCGAGGCCAGAGCGAGGACGACCACGGCCAAGCCGGCAAAGAACACCACCGCGGAGCGGCGCGGATGGGGGGTTCCGGCGCGTGCTGCCCGGCGCAGGCCCATCCCGTACAGCCAGGCGGCGCCGACGATCGGCACGATCGCCAGCGGGTTCAGCGTCCAGGAGGTGAGGATCGTCGCGGCGCGGGCATCGGGGGGGACGGAAGGGAGCACCACCGCCACATGCTCGCACGGTCCGACGGGACGGCGAGACGCTTCCTCGCGGGTCGGTTTGCGAACTCGTTGCTCCCGGCATAGAACCAGGTCATGGATCAGGCCCCGGCGGCGATCGGCACCGCCCCCCGGGAGATCGCTCCCATCCGATTCGGCACGATCGTCTTCCTCGCGTCGGAGCTCGTGTTCTTCGGCGGCTTGTTCGCCGCGTACTTCACGCTCCGGTCGCAGACGACCCCCTGGCCCCCGTCGGGCACTGAGCTCGATGTGGTTCGTCCATCGGTGGCGACAGCGCTGCTCGTCCTGTCGAGCTTCACCTTCGTGGCCGGCCTACGAAGGGCTCGCGCCGGGCGTCTCGCGTCGCTCAGCCGATGGATCGCGGTGACGATCCTCCTCGCCCTGGCCTTCCTGGGCTTCCAGCTGCTCGACTGGGTCCAGGCCGGCTTCTCGGTCTCGTCCCACGCCTACGGCACGATGGTCTATGCGATGACCGGCTTCCACGGGCTCCACGTGATCGCCGGCGTCCTGCTGATGCTCGTGATCCTGGGACGTATGGCCCAGGGGGCATATCGGGACGGGACAATCGATGGGCCCGAGGCGGTGGGGTACTACTGGCACTTCGTCGACGTCGTGTGGGTCGGCCTGTACGCGACGATCTTCCTCCTTCGGTGAGCCCGACGTGAGCGCCGGTGCGACCTCCGAGACGGCCGTCCGCAGGCGGATCCTGCGCTATGGGTTGGTGCTCGCAGTGGCCGGGCAGATCCTGTGGTCGTTCAGGCCCGTGCCCGGCCGGGCACTGACCGCGCAGGAGGCCGCTGGTCAGGCGCTCTACCAGGCGAGCTGCTCTACCTGTCATGGCCTCCAGGCGGAGGGTTCGGGGAGCGGACCGTCGCTCCAGGGGGTGGGCCCGGCAGCGGTGAACTTCATGCTCAGCACGGGCCGGATGCCGCTCGCCGACCCGGCGGCTCAACCGATCCGGCAGCCGCCGAGGTTCGAACCCCAGGAGATCGCCGCGATCGTCGCCTACGTGACGGCGATCGCCCCGGGCGGCCCCGAGATTCCCGAGGTCGATCCGCAGGCCGGGGACCTGCCTCGAGGAGCGCAGCTGTTCCTGAACAACTGCTCTGCCTGTCATGGGGCCGGCGCGATCGGAGACTCGATCGGCGGCGGCCGGATCGCTCCTTCGCTCTACCCCTCCTCGGCGACCCAGATCGGAGAGGCGGTGCGCGTAGGACCCGGCCTGATGCCGAAGTTCGCACCGCAGGACCTGTCCGACGAGGACCTGAACTCGATCGCGCGGTACGTGCTGTGGCTCCGCGACCACGGAGATCGGGGCGGCCTCCAGCTCGGGCGGGTCGGCGCCGTCGCCGAGGGGTTCGTGGCCATCGTCGTCGGACTGGGGTTGTTGCTGGTGGTGATCAGGCTGACGGGGTCGAAGACGTGAGGCGCGCGAGCCTCGTCGTCGCGATCGCGTTCGGGGCAGCCACGCTCGCGGCCCTGGGGCTGTTCGTCGTGTACATCGCCGGGGGCCAACCGCAGGTGGAGGGGGCCCTGCTGTTCGTGGCCCTGGCCGGGATCGGGGCCGGGCTCATGGTGTGGGCCACCCGGCTGATGACCGGGATCGGTCAGGTCACGCAGTCCCGTCGCCATGCCCCGCCGCCGGAGGAGAAGCAGGCCGCGATCGAGGCGATGGCCGGTGGGGTCGAGGAGATGAGCCGTCGCCGGCTCCTGTACCGCTTGCTGCTGGGGGCGGCGGGGGCGCTCGGGCTGGCCGCCCTCTTCCCCATCCGATCCCTGGGTCGGGCCCCCGGTGCCTCGCTGTTCCGGACGGAATGGCGCCGCGGCCTCCGGCTGGTGGACGTCGACGGGAACCTCGTCACTCGAGACACGCTGGAGGTGGATTCCTTCACCACCGTGTTCCCCGAGGGCGCCGTGGGCTCGGGCGACTCGCAGGCGGTCCTGATCCGGGTCCAGTCAGGATCGCTCCAACTGCCCCCCGATCGCCTCGCGGTGGCACCGGACGGCTACGTCGCCTACTCGAAGATCTGCACCCACGCCGGCTGCGCGGTGGGGCTGTACCTGGCCCGGGTGCACCAGCTCCGCTGTCCCTGTCATCAGTCCACCTTCGATGTTTTGAACGGGGCCCAGCCGGAGTACGGGCCGGCGGCCCGGGCGCTGCCGCAGCTGCCGATCGAGATCGACCCCGACGGCACGATGCGCGCGCTGGGGGACTTCACGGCGCCGGTTGGACCCAGCTTCTGGGACCTTCCGCCGTGATCGTGCGGCGATGGGTGGACGGGGTCGACGAGCGCCTGGACGGCAGCTCGTTCATCAGCAGGAACCTACGGAAGGTCTTCCCGGACCACTGGGCGTTCATGCTCGGCGAGATCGCCCTGTACAGCTTCCTGCTGCTCGTACTGACCGGCACGTTCCTCTCCTTCTTCTACCTCGCGTCCAACCAGCCGGTGACGTACACGGGGCCGTACCAACCGCTCAAGGGCCAGACCGTGTCGGCGGCCTACGACTCCGTGATGCGCCTGTCGTTCGAGGTCCGGGCGGGTTTGGTGATGCGACAGATCCACCATTGGGCGGCGCTCGTGTTCATGGGGGCCATCATCGCCCACATCATCCGGGTGTTCTTCACCGGGGCGTTCCGAAAGCCACGGGAGATCTCCTGGATGATCGGCATCGGGCTGTTCCTCGCAGGGATCGGGGCCGGATTCTCCGGCTACTCGCTCCCCGACGACGCCCTGTCGGGAGCGGGCCTTCGGATCGCGTACTCGATCGTCCTGTCGATCCCGTTCGTCGGGACCTGGCTCGCGTACCTGTTCTTCGGCGGCGAGTTCCCCGGCCCGGAGATCCTCAACCGGCTCCTGGTCCTGCACATCTTCATCATCCCGCTCGTGATCTTCACGCTCCTCGGCGCGCACCTCGCCGTCGTGTGGCACCAGACCCACACGCAGTTCCGGGCGACGGGACGAACCGAGGACTCCGTCACCGGCACTCCGGTGTGGCCGAAGTTCGCGCTGAAGTCGATCGGCCTGGCCTTCACAACGTTCGGGGTCATCGCGTTGCTCGGCGGGCTGTTCCAGATCAACCCGATCTGGTTGTACGGCCCGTTCGTGCCCTATTCCACCGCCTCACCCTCGCAGCCCGACTACTACATCGGGTGGCTGGAGGGGCTGCTCCGGCTGTGGCCGGACTGGGAGTTCCACGTCTTCGGCCACACGATCGGCGAGCTGCTGCTCCCGGGCCTGGTGGTGCCGGGCTTCGTCTTCACGATCCTCGTGCTCTGGCCGTTCCTGGAGGCCCGGGTGAGCGGGGACCACGAGTGGCACCACTTCGCGCAGCATCCCCGGGAGGCGCCGGTGCGAAGCGCATTCGGGGCCGCCGGCGTGGCCTTCTTCGTCGTCCTGGTGTTGGCCGGCGGGAACGACGTCGTCGCGAAGTTCCTGGGGATCGAGGTGGATTCGTTCAACACGATCTTGCGGTGGGCCGTGTTCCTCGGACCGGTCCTGTCCGGGTTGGTCACGTACTGGATCTGCCGCGACCTGCGCGACCGCCCCCGGCACCCGATGGCGGCGCCGCCGAGGGCCACGTTCCGGCGGAACGCGGCCGGGGGGTTCGAGGCGATCGAGTCCGAGACGCCGGTGGCGGGACGTGTCACGGAGGAGCGGGACCGCACATGACACGGGCCGTGCGAGCCGGGCGCCGGGCTGGGTCGGCGGCGCTCGCCCTCCTGGGGACGGCCTGCTCGGGATCCTTCGGGATGCCCCGGGGAGCCACCGAGCAGGGGGCCGACATCTTCCGGCTGTGGCAGATCTTCTTCCTCGCGGCCATCCCCGTGGCCGGGGTCGTCTACGGCCTCATCTTCTGGTCGGTCATCCGGTACCGTCGGCGGCGTTCGGATGACCCAGATGCGCTCGGCTCGCAGTTCCGGGGGAACCACCGGCTGGAGCTCGTGTACACGGGGATCCCCATCCTGATCGTCATCGGCCTGTTCGCGGCGTCGGCCGCGGTCGAGGTCCGGGTGGACCGCGTCTCGTCCGATCCCGCCGTGGTCGTGAACGTCGAGGCCTTCCAGTGGGGGTGGCGGTTCACCTACCCCGGGGAGGGCGTCACGATCGTCAGCCCACCGAGCGGCGAGTTCGTCGCCGGGCCGCAGATGGTCCTGCCACTGGGCCAGACCACCCGCATCGTGCTCACGGCGAACGACGTCATCCACGCGTTCTGGGTCCCCGACTTCCTGTACAAGCACGATGCGATCCCCGGGCGCACGTTCATGTTCGACCTCACGCCCACGAGGACGGGGACCTTCTACGGGGAATGCGCCGAGTTCTGCGGGCTGAACCACGCGTACATGACGTTCAGCGTCCGCGTGGTGCAGCCGGCCGAGTTCGCCATGTGGCTCGCGCAGCTGCGGGCCGGACAGGCGGCGGCGTGAGCGTCACGATAGAGCGGCCGGTCGCGGCCCAGCCGGAGGGGCCGCCGCACAGGGTGGGGCCGGTCGAGCGCCTCACCTCCACCGACCACAAGAACGTGGGGATCCTCTACTGCGTGACGGCGTTCAGCTTCTTCCTGATCGGGGGGGCGCTGGCCGGGCTGATGCGCGTGGAGCTGGCCGAGCCCGCTCGCCAGGTCGTGTCCACCGAGGCCTACAACACCATGTTCACGATCCACGGCACGGTGATGATCTTCCTGTTCGTCGCCCCGTTCGGGATCGGGC
>JBOGVH010000349.1:0-8093 GCA_050695235.1 Actinomycetota bacterium | reverse complement strand
GGCCAGCATGGGGCGGCGGGCCAGCATGGGGCGGCGGGCCTTGATCGGCGTCGGGCTCCGGCACTTCATCGGCGTCGGGCGGCGGGGCCTCGTCGGCATCTGGCTCCGGCCCTTCATCTGAACCGGGCCGCGGGCCTTGACCAGTACCGGGCTGCGGGCCTTGACCGCCACCGGGCTGCGGGTCTTGACCGCCACCGGGCTGCGGGTCTTGACCGCTCCGCGGCTTGTCCCTCGACACATCTGATCCACTCGGCCCGTCGTGCACGAACCCACTCGAGATCCCCGATCGAAGCCAGAGTCGGTCATCCGGTCCGAGGGGCTGCCCGGTCGTGTGTGGAGCCGTTGCCTCGCCCGAGGCCTCTAGCACGGGGACCGGCGCGGGGAGTCCGATCCGGGCGAGGAAGTTCGCGGCAACGTCACGAGCGCCCGGCGGGAGCTGCCCGCTGATCGCAAGGCTCGTGCTGGCCGTCAGGACCACGACGACGATCGCCGCTCCGAGCCGTGTGCTCGCGCGTCGACCTGTCGACGCGACCCCGCGCACCGTGGTTCCTCGAATCGGCCGCTGGGTCGAACGAATGACGGCGGCGATAGCAGGGATCACCTCGTCTGCGCTCGCCTGTTCCTCGGGCGTCGCGGCGGCGCGGACCGCTCGGAGGAGTTCGTCGAATTCGAACCCCCCACGGTCGTTGTAGCTGGGCACCGCGTTCAACGGCGTCATCATCGCTCCATCCCTGAAGGAGCCCGGTCCAGATCCGGGACCTTGGCGGCCTCAGCGTCGTGGCGCAGGCGCCTCAGCGCCTCGGTCTCTGTCATGCGAACGACGTTGGGCGGACTGCCGGTGATCCCGGCGACATCGACCACGTCGAGGCCGCCCACAGCACGCAGGAGAAGCACGTCGGCTTGCTCGGGAGCGAGCGTCGTGATGCGAACGAGCGCCGCATCCACCGCACGACCTTCCTCGGACGCGTCGTTGGATTCCCGCTCGTTCTCCTGGCTCGAGCGAGACGACCCACCGTTCTCTCGAGCTTTGAGCTGCCGCCTCGCGACGGCGAACACCCATCGGCGGAAGGAGCCCTCGTCCCCTTCGAACTCCGGCAACGCGGATGCGATGTGGTTCCAGGTCTCGGAGGCGAGCTCATCCGCCCCGTCGGGGCCGTGCGCGCGGAGGTAGCGGAGCACCCTCGGGTGAAACTCACGGAAGAGGGTCGCGACCGGCCACTCGAGTCCGGCCTGTGCCGCCGCGAGAACCGTCTCGAACCGCTCGGCTATGCCGTTTTGGCTCACGACGAGCGGCCGGGGCAGCTCACCGGGTACCGAGACCACGTTGGTTTCGTCGCCCCTGCCATCTTGGCGGGCGAAGGTCCAATTGCTCCGTGGGAGCCGGAAGGAGAATCGAGACCCGATCCCGAGCTCGCTCTCAACCTCGAGGTAGGTGCCGTGCATGTCGAGGATCTCGGACGCGAGGGCGAGACCGAGCCCTGTTCCTCGGGTGGAGCGAGTGTTCGGATCGCCTCCGCGGAAGAACCGTTCCCCGATGTGGCACGTCTCTTCAGCCGGTATCCCGGGTCCGTCGTCGGCGACCGAGATGACTGCGTCCGGCCCATGGCCGATCGCGGAGACGCGCACGCGGCTACCAATGGGGGTGTACTTCGCAGCGTTCGTGAGGAGGTTCTCGACCACCCGCTCGATGAGCAACGGATCTGCGAGGGCCGTGAGCCCATCCTCGACGTGGACTTGGACCACGTGGTTGCGGAGGAGGCTGGTGAGACGATCGGCGACGCCGCTCAGGAACTCGCGGAGATCGACCTCCCGGGGTTCCATCTCGAGCCGTCCCGCCTCCAGTCGCCCGAAGTCCAGAAGCTCAGCGATGATGCTGTCGAGGGTCGCGGCGTTCGTGTTGAGCCTGGCCAGGAGATCGCGCCGGTCCGCTTCGGAGAGGTCATACCAGCTCTCCTCGAGCGTTCTCCCCATCCCGGCGATCACGGTTAGCGGGGTCCGGAGCTCGTGGGAGACATTGGAGAGGAAGTCGCTCTTCATCCGATCGAGCTCGGCGATGCGGTCCATCGAGCGACGCTGCTGCTCGAACCGGCGCGCGTTCTCGAGCGCGACGGCCGCCTGCGTCGCCAGCATCTGGAAGACCTCGAGGTCCTGAGGGGAAGGACCCGGGGGCTCCTCGATGCCCACGACCAGGATCGCCTCCACGCGATCGGCGGCGAAGATGGGGATCACCACGGCGTGCGACACGCCGAGCCGGCGGAGCGGCCCCCCGAGGGCGTCATCATCCGTGAGGCCCACGACGACGGCCCGTCCTCCGACCAACACACTCTCGATGGCCCCAAAGCGAAGCGACTCGATCCCTTCGGGGAAGTCCACCTGGGCTTCCAGAGGAAAGGCAACGTGATGGTCAACGCCCTCCTGAACGAAGATGCGGGTCGTGGGGAAGCCCAGGGCAACGACCGAGTCGACGACGGCTCGCAGAACGGCCATCGGTTCGACCGCGCTCATCTGTCGAGCCGCTGCGGACACCACCGCCAGCAGCGCCCACCGACGCTCGGACTCCACACGCGCCTCCCTATGGGCGGCGGTCTGGCGCTTCAGCTGGCCCACCAGGAGGTTCGCGAGGATCGCCAGGACGGCCAGCACCGCCAGGAGCATGGGGTCCCATTTCGAGGCGCCGACGGCCACCGAGTAGCTGCCGACGGTGAGGCCCAGCAGGACGATCTGCGCTGAAGGCGAGAAGGCGACGGCGAAGAGCATGGTTGTGAGCGCGTACTGGAACATGAGCGGGGAGCTCGAGCCGCCCGTCGCCCAGATGCCGACCGCGATCAAGGTGAGGTTCACGACTGACCACACGTACAGGGCCAGCATCCCCCAGCCCTTCCTGAAGAGACGCTCGTACGGCAGGAGCGTGGCCAGTCCCGCGCTGACGGCGACGCCGACGAACACCAAGCCGAACGGGCCCATCTCCACATTGGCGCGCCGCGCGATCACGAGCGCCGCCGCTGCAACGAGGGGTGAGAGCAACGTCATCCGCATCCCGATCGTCAGCGTGCGGAGTTGCAGGGGGAAGGCGCGTTCGTCGGATGTCCATGCCCGGTCGACCCGCGCACGTTTGACGCCATGGGCCTTCAGCATGCCCCGGGCGCCATGCGTCATGTCCCGAGCGCCCCGCGTCGATCGGCTTCGCCGCAGAAAAGCAATGGATACCGCCATTCGGGTTAAGGTAGGCCGGATCGGAGGACGCCGAATCGGCCGACCGGTCATTTTGGCTACGGCATCGCACCAGGCTGTGTAGGTCTTCCGGCCTCCCCCGATCTGGACCGGATTCCCGCTGTCGGCGCTCTGTGCCTGGACGGGTGGACGGGGGTTCGGTTGTCTGAACGGGATGTGAACCCCTCCTTTAGGGTTTGCTGCGGGCGTGTCGACGTGCGCTCAGTACCGCCACCTGTGAGCCGCCACGATCTCCTCGGGCTCCTGGCCGGCGAACGCCTCGGCCTCGGCCCTGCGAACCGCGGTGAACGGCCCGAACAGCATCGGGCCCATGGCGTCCCGCAGAACGTCGGACGTCTCCAGGTGCGAAAGCGCCTCCTCGACGGACTGTGGCAGCCGTTGGATGCCCCGGCGCGACAGCTCGTCGACGGAGAGCCCGCCGGGGTCGATGGTCACCTCGTCGGGGAGTCGCAGGTCTCTCTTCATGCCGGCCAGGCCGGCGGCGATGAGCGCCCCTGCCACCAGGTAGGGGTTCGCGCTCTGGTCGAAGCACTTCACCTCGGTGTTCGCTGCGGTTTCGCGCGTCCCCACCATCCCGGTGACGAATCGGATGGCGGCCTCCCGGTTCTCCCGTCCCCAGCACGCGAACGCCCCGGCCCAGTGCGACGGGATCAACCGGAGGTAGCTCGGCACGCTCGGTGAGCCCACCGCGAGAAGGGCGGGAAGCTCGGCCAACACACCTGCCACGAACGCCTCGCCCGTCTCGGTCATCCCATACGGCCCCGCGCCCCCGTCGAACAGGTTCCTCCCGTCGCGCCACAGGCTGAAGTGGACGTGGCCGCCGTTCCCTACGTGGCCCGCGATGACGACGGGGGAGAACGACGCTCGCATCCCGTTCCTCGCTGCCATCGCTCGGATCGTTTGGCGGACAAGGACCGTGGTGTCCGCTGCCCCAACCGGATCGGCCGGCTCCACGGAGATCTCCAATTGCCCCATGGCGTACTCGGGATGGAACTGGTCCACCCCGACGCCCTCCTCCTCGAGCGCGGCGACGAGGTCCCGGGCATAGTCCGAGATCGTCGCCAGGACCGGGAGCCCGTACGCGGGACCCGTGTGGATGGGGCTGTCGATCTCCGAGCTCGCGGCGGTCTGGAACCATTCCAGCTCGAACGTCATCCGCACCTCGATCCCGGCGTCGGCCGCCCGCCGCGCCATACGCTTGGCGAACGTACGCTGGCACCCCGGATAGACCTCGCCCTCCTGCGTGTGCTTGTCCACCGGAGCCCAGGCCCATCCGGGTTGCGCGGCAAGCACCTTCACCGCCGAAGGGTCGGGCATGAGCCGGAGGTCGCCGACCGGGCCGCCGACCTCGTCGCTCGAGGTGATGGAGTCATTCACCAAGAAGACCTCGAACACCGGGGACATGCCGATCCCGAACTTCACCGCCCGTTCGAGGACCGACACGGGGACGGTCTTCACCCGCGTGATACCCGCGTTGTCGACCTGACTGAGTGCCACGGCGCGGATGCCCATGGCCGACAGCGACTCCCTGAGCTCAGTGGCCCGAGCGGCGCGCCAGGCCGTCTCCTCCGAAGATCCGGTCGTCAGGTCCTCAGGCAACCCTGTACCCCCGTGCCTCGCTCGTGGCCGGGCTGAATCATCGCACCCGCGGACCGCCGGACGCGATCGGGTCGCGCACGGGCTCGGGAGGCGAGGCTATGCTCGCCCCCGTTCGGGGGTGGAGAGTGGAGGAGGCCCGGCGGTGACGGCGGTGGACGTCGAGCGTCTTCGGTTGATCGACCACCACTGTCACGGGGTGGTGAAGGCCGACCTCGACATGACTGGGTTCGAGAACCTGATCACCGAGAGCTCCGACCCGCCCCCCGCCGGGACCAGCCGGTTCGACGGCCCGCTCGGCCTGGCGGTGCGGCGATGGTGCGCGCCGATGCTGGGCCTCGAGCCGTTCCCCTCGCCGGAGGAGTACGTGGCTCGTCGGGCCGAGCTGGGCGCCGACGCGGTGGCCAGCTCGTTCCTGAAGGAAGCGGGGCTGGGCGCGCTCCTCCTCGACACCGGGTATCGCTCCCAGGATCTCCACGATCTGAAGGCCATGGGTCATCTGGCCGGGGTCCCGGCCCACGAGATCGTCCGGCTGGAGGCCGTGGCGGAGGCCGTGGCCGCATCGGGGGTGGATGCGAGTTCGTACCCGAACGCGTACCGGGAGAAGCTCGAGCGGTCGTCGAGAGAGGCCGCTGGGCTCAAGACCATCGTGGCCTACCGCGGTGGGTTCTCCTTCGAGCCGGAGGAGCCGACCGATGCCGAGGTCGTGCGGGCCGCCGGGACCTTCCTGGACGCGGCGGCGTCGGACCATCCCCGGCTGGCGGATCCAGTGCTGCTCCGATTCGGCATCTGGTCGGGTGCGCGGCTGGCCCGCGAGCGCGGCCTCCCCATCCAGTTCCACAGCGGGTGGGGGGACGCCGATCTCGACCTGCATCTGTCGAACCCCACGCTTCTGACCGGGTTGATCCGGCAGCTCGACCGACTCGGGGTGAACGTGGTGTTCCTTCACTGTTACCCGTTCCACCGCGACGCGGCTTACCTGTCGTCCGTGTACGGGAACGTGCACTTCGACGTGGGCTCGGCCCTCCACTACCACGGCCCCAGCTCGGCGCGCCTGCTCGCGGAGGCCATGGAGGTCGCGCCGTTCTCGAAGATCCTGTTCTCCTCGGATGCCTTCGGGCTGGCCGAGCAGTACCACCTGGGGGCAATGCTCTTCCGGCGGGCCCTCAGAGAGGTCCTCGACGGGTGGATCGAGGCCGACCACTGCGACGCGGTCACCGCCGGGCGCATCGCCGAGGGCATCGCGCGGGGGAACGCGCTCAGGATCTACCCGCTGCCGTAACCGCGTTGGCGCACCGGTTCAGAACAGCTCGAGGTACTCCTGGCGTTCCCAATCGCTCACTGAGTCGGCGAACCGGCCGAGCTCGTGGCCTCGGATGGCCGCGTAGGCTTTCAGGAACTCCTCCCCGAAGAACTCCTTCGTGGCCGGCTCTGCGGCCAGCTCCCCGAGCGCCTCTGGCAGCGAGGAGGGAAGCGGCTCGAGCGATGGATCTTCCTCAGCCGGCGCATCGCTCGACGGCGGGGGAGGCGTCAGTCCCTGCTCGATCCCCGCCAGTCCCGCCGAGAGCACCGCCGCACCGACCAGGTACGGATTCGAGAGGGCGGTGGGGCCTCGGTTCTCCGTGTGCGTCGACTCGGGCTCCCCGCCCTTCAACCGGACGAGCGCCGAGCGGTCCTCGAGACCCCAGGAGATGTTGGTCGGGCTGAACGTGTGTTTCCGGCGGCGTCGGTGGCAGTTCACGGTGGGGGCGATGAGCGCGTCAACCGCCTTCGCATACCGGAGCTGCCCGGCGATGAACGACCGGCAGACATCGGTGATGCCCTGGGGGTCGTCGGCGTCTCCGAACGCGTTCTTCTCGGTCTTGGAATCGACCAGCGACATGTGGGTGTGGCAGCCGCTCCCGGCCGAGTCCGCGAACGGCTTGCTCATGAAGGTGGCGAGGTAACCGTCGGCCCGCGCGATCTCCTTCACCCCGTTCTTGAAGGTGAACGCGTTGTCGGGGCCCGCCAACCCCTGGCCCGGCGCGAAGTTGATCTCCCACTGCGACCCGGCGTACTCGCAGTTCGACGTGATGATGTCCACCCCGATCCGGGGCATCTGCTCCAGGATGCGGCCGATCGTGGGGACGTACGCGTTCCGAACCGTGTTGAAGATGTGGTACCCGCCGAACAGTGGTTCCAGTGTCTCCGGGTTCAGCAGATAGAACTCGTACTCGAAGCCCGTGACGGGCTCGTAGCCCATGGCTCGGCATCTCTCCAAAGCCCTGCGATAGACCTGCCGCGGGGTGGCGTCGAGCGGCGTGTCGTCGTGCCACCGGGCGTCGCAGATGAGCCGGGCCGTCCGATCGGCCCACGGGACCACGGCGGCGGTGTCCGGGTCGGGGAAGAGCAGCTGGTCCCCGTACCGACGCTCCTCGTTGTAGAGCGTGCCGCCCACGACGTCCGACCGGCTATCCAGGACGCTCGCCCCGCCGTACATGTTGAGGCCCCGCCGGGCGTAGTCGAATGCGTGGCGGATGGGGACCGTCTTGGACCGGGAGGTGCCGTGCATGTCGGGCAGCTCGAACCGGACCCACTCGATCCCGTCTTTCTGCCACGCCTCGAGGATGTCGTTCACGCCGGCCACGGGGGAGCAGGATAGCGTTCCGCCCCGGCCCAGGCATAGTCGGATGCCGGGTTCGTGGCGGCACCGACCGGGAGGTAATCTCCGGGCGATGGTGGACAGCAACGAGACCCGGGTGCTCCCCCTGGAGCTCGACCGCCGATACCCGGTCCTCGTCCGGGGCCGGGGCGTCTGGGTTGAGGACGCCGGTGGGCGCCGGTACCTCGACGCCATGAGCGGCGGCTCGATGGCGGCGACCCTGGGGCACGGCCGAACAGACATCATCGAGGCCGCCCGGGCCCAGGCAGAGCGGCTGGCGTACGTGCACAACGAGCGGCTCACGAACCCCGCACAGGAGAAGCTGGCTCGGGAGCTCGTCGAGGTGGCGCCGGAGGGACTCACCCGCGTGCGCTTCGTGGCCAGTGGCTCCGATGCGAACGAGATGGCCATCCAGCTCGCCCGGAGCTACCACGTCGAGCGAGGCGAGCCCGATCGGTGGCAGGTGGTCTCCCCTTCCCAGGCCTACCACGGTCCGACGATGGAGACCCTGGCCCTGACCGGCCGGCCGGGGCTCCAGGGACCGTTCGGCCCGTACCTCCCACGCCACCTGCATATCCCCCCGAGCACCTGGCGCTTCGACCCCAGCGGCGAAGCTGCCCTGGAG
>JBOGVH010000348.1:0-2354 GCA_050695235.1 Actinomycetota bacterium | reverse complement strand
CTCCTTCTGTACTCGAGTACCGGGCACGTGGACGGGATCGATGGCGACCTGGTGATGCTCGGTCCGCCGTTCGTCATCACCGAGGACGAGTGCGCTCTCGTCGTGGAGCGGACCGGGGCCGCGATCGCCGCGGTCGCCGCGGTACCCACCCGGTGACATGAGCGGCCGGGCCGGCCTGGTGCTCTGCCCGGAGGCCCGGATCTACGACCACGGGCCGGGCCATCCCCTTCGCCCGCAACGCGTCCTGCTCACCTGGGACCTGATCCGCCACCTCGGCCTGCTCGATCGGCCGACGGTACAGACCCTCCCGTGCAGGATCGCCACCGACGAGGAGCTCGGCCTGGTCCACACGGCCGAGTTCATCGACGCCACGAAGCGAGCGGGCGATGGAGAGCCCGGCGACTGGTCGCGCTTCGGGTACGGGCCCGGCGACAACCCCATCTTCCCCCGGATGCACGAGGCGGGTGCGCTGGTGGTCGGGGCCTCGCTCGTGGCCGCCCAGGAAGTGGTCGAGGGCAGGCTGGATCACGCGTTCAACGCCGCCGGAGGGCTCCATCACGCCATGCCGTCGCGGGCTTCCGGGTTCTGTGTCTACGACGATCCGGCCGTGGCCATCGCCTGGCTCCTGCGTCAGGGGGTCGAGCGGATCGCCTACGTGGACGTGGACGTCCACCACGGGGACGGGCCGCAGGCGGTGTTCTACACCGACCCCCGGGTCCTCACCGTGTCGATCCACGAATCCGGGGAGTACCTGTTCCCCGGGACCGGGTTCGTCTCCGAGCGCGGAGCGGGTGAGGCCGAGGGGACAAAGGTGAACGTGCCGCTGCCTCCGGGAACCGGTGACGACGCCTGGCTGGAAGCCTTCGGGGAGGTCGTGCCGCCGCTGGTCCGAAGGTGGCGGCCCGACGTGCTGGTCACCCAACTCGGGTGCGATACGCACCAGTCCGACCCGCTCGCCCACCTCCTCCTCACCACCCGGGCCTACCGCGAGGCGGCCGCCGTCCTGCACGAGCTGGCCCACGAGGCCGCGGGCGGCCGGTGGGTGGCCACCGGCGGCGGCGGCTACCAGTGGGCTAGGGTCGTCCCCCGCGCCTGGACCCTGTACTTCGCCGAGATGTGCGAGGCGGAGCTCCCCGATCACCTCCCCGAGTCCTGGATCGAGGAGGCGGAACGCGCGGTCCGTGGCGAGGTCCCGGTGACGTTCTCCGAGGCCCCTTCGCCCGATGGGGGTGCCGGCACCGAGGCTCGAGGCGTGATCCGCCTGGTGCGAGCCACGGTCTTCCCCGACCTGGGGCTCGAGCCGTGAGCGCGCCCGGCGCGAAGCTCGTGTGCACGCTCGGGCCTGCGACCGAGTCGGGCGACAGCGTTCGGGCTCTGGCCGATGCGGGCTGCGACGTGTTCAGGGTGAACTTCTCCCACGGGGACCCGAAGGACCATGCGAAACGGGTTCAGGTCGTGCGTTCGGTCTGCGACGAGCTGGGGAGCGACCTCGCCGTGATGGCCGACCTTCCGGGCCCGAAGATCCGGCTGGGCGAGCTCGTGACCGAGCCACTCGCGCTGTCGGCCGGATCCAGGTTCGTGCTCCGACCGGGTGGCGAGGGCGGGGGCACCGGAGGCGTCGGGGGCGCCTCGGTCACGTACGAGGGACTCGCCCGTGACGTTCGGCCGGGCGATCGCATCCTTCTCGCCGACGGAGCGGTCGAGTTGACCGTGCGCGACGCGCAGGATGAAGAGGTGGTGACCGAGGTCGTTCGAGGCGGCACCATCCGCTCCCGGGCAGGGGTGAACGTGCCCGCCGAGCGGCTGGGGCTCCCGGCGATTACCGACCGAGACCGAGAGGCGCTCGCCGCCGCCCTCGACCTCGGCGTCGACCTCGTCGCGCAGTCGTTCGTCCGAAGCGCCGGCGACGTGGCCGGCCTCCGCGCATCGATGGGTGCCCGCGCGCTCCCGATCGTGGCGAAGATCGAGACCCGGCCGGCGGTCGAAGACATCGGCAAGGTGCTGGAGGAGGCCGACGCCGTGATGGTGGCCCGCGGCGACCTGGGGGTCGAGCTCCCCATGGAGGAGATCCCCATGGTCCAGAAGGAGATCCTCCTCGCAGCTCGTGGGGCCGCCCGCCCGGCCATCGTGGCCACGCAGATGCTGGAATCGATGACGCACGCGCTTCGACCGACCCGGGCGGAGGCAACCGACGTGGCGAATGCCGTCCTGGACGGGGCCGACGCGATCATGCTCTCGGCCGAGACGGCCATCGGCGAGTTCCCGGTGGAGGCGGCGGCGGTGGCCGTTCGGATCGCCGAGGTGGCGGAGGAGCGAGGTTCGCGTTTCCGAGTGGGCCGGCCGGCCTGTACGCA
>JBOGVH010000347.1:0-11243 GCA_050695235.1 Actinomycetota bacterium | reverse complement strand
CCCGAGGGACCCCCCGGACGGGAGGCCCGGGCAACCCGGTGCCCCGTCTGCGGGCGAGGAGAGCTGAAGGACCTGGTGTTCGACGGGGGGGCGGGGGAGCTCGAGGGAACCCCCTCGCAGCTCGCCGATTCCAGCGAGGTCGACGTCTACACGTGCGGCCACGAGGTGACGGGCGCCTCGCTGGCCAGGGCCGACCGGTCACTGCACGTGGAGCGGCGTGCTTCCGAGGACACCGTGCCCCCTCCCAAGGGGATGTCAGACTAGGGAACGATCCGAAGCGCCAGGATGGCGATGTCGTCGGGTGACTCGCCCTCAGGGTCCGCCACCGCATCGCGGAAACACTCGATGGTCCCCATGGCGTCCAGGTCCCGGCACGTGGCCAGCAGCGCGTCGAGCGCCGCGTCGTCGATCGGCTCCCTTCGGCGCGCGTCGATCAGGCCGTCGGTGTAGAAGACCACCGTGTCACCACGTCGCAGCTTCACCGTCCCGTCATGCAATTCCACGTCTTCGAAGATGCCAACGAGTGTGCCGGGGGAGCCGACGGTCTCGACCGAGCCATCGCGGCGAAGCACGATCGGGAGGGGGTGGCCGCCGCTCGAGACGGTGAGGGTGGCCCCCCCATCGTGCGACTCGAGCCGCCCCATGGCGACCGTGCAGAATCCCTCTCCCTCCTCACGCCGCAAGACCTCGTTCAGGTCCGCCAGCACGCTGCTCGGGCGGACCTGGTGCATGGCCGCCGCCCGGATCGCGTGCCGGGCGGTCCCGGTCATGGCTGCCGCCTCCACCCCCTTTCCGCAGACGTCGCCGATCACGATGCCCCAGGCCCCCTCGGCAACCTCGAAGGCGTCGTAGAAGTCGCCCCCAACCTCGGTCCTGGCGAGGCCGGCGGGCTGGTAGAACGCGGCGATCTCCACGCCGGGGATGTCGGGAAGCCGCTGAGGAAGGAGGCTGCGCTGGAGCGTTCGAGCGACGTGGCTCCGTTCCTCGTACCGTCGCGCGTTCACGATGGCTACCGCCGCCCGGTGGGCCAGATCCTCGGCCAACTCCAGGTCGGCCTGCCCGAAGCGCTTCCTGGATTCCGACGAGGCGAATGAGATCGCACCGAGCGAACGCCCCTCCGCCACGAGCGGGACGATCATGGCCGAGCGCACGTCGAGCGTTCGGGCGAACTCGAGTTGCTCGGGGTCCATCCCCTCATGGAGCCCCTGGTCGGGGATGTCCTCAAGGAGCTCGGAACGGCTGGTCCGGATGACCGAGCCGATGCCGGAATCTGCGGACTGGTCTGGTGGATAGCGCCGCCGGTACTCCCGGGCCAGCGCCACCTTCTTTGGGTCCGCATGTGCCACCGCCACGGACCGGATGCTGCCGTCGGGCTCGACCATCTCCACGCTGCACCAGTCGGCCAAGCGCGGGACCGTGAGTCGGGCGACCTGCCTCAGGGTCCGTCGCACGTCGAGGGACGAGGCCAGGATCACGCTCGCCTCGGCCAGGTAGGCCGCGCGCTCCCTGGCGGCCTCGGCCTCGGCCCTGGCGCTCCGCTCGCTCTCCAGCAGACGAGATCGGAGTTCCTCGGTTCGCCGCCGATCCGTGACGTCCCTCACGTATCCGGTGAACAGCGCGGGGCCGGGAAGGTCCACTCGTGTGACCGTGAGCTCGATGGGGAACTCCGTCCCATCGGCACGAAGAGCGGAGAGCTCCAACCGCTTGCCGAGCATGCGCCCATGGCCCGTCCGCCGGAAGCGCACCAGAGCCTCGCGATGTCTGGCCCTCAGGTCCTCGGGGATGATCAGTTCCGCGAGCTCCTGACCGATCGCTTCGTCACGATCGATCCCGAACATCTGGGCGGCCGCCGGGTTCATCTCGACGATCGTCCCGTCCTCCCGCATCGTGACGATGGCCTCGAGCTCCGACTCCAGGATGGCCGACTTCCGCGCCTCGCTCTCGTTCACGGCCCCCTCCGCCAGCTCGCGCTCCAGGAACTGGCCGATCTGGCGGCCGATGGCGGCGACCGTCTCCAACAGGGCCTGGTCGGGCTCCCGGATCCGGGGGCTGAAGAACTCCATCACGCCGAGGACCTGGTCCCCGAGCGTGATGGGAAAGGCGAACGCCGCGTGGAGGCCGGCCTGCGCGGCGAACGGGGCTCGAGGAAAGTTCTCGTCGAGGGCCACGTCGGGGATCCATGCCGAGGCGCCCAACTGCCACACCCGCCCCGGAAGACCGACCCCCGGCGTGAACAGGAACTCGCGGCACTTGGTCAGGAATGCCTTGGCCCGGCTGGCCGGCGAGCACCAGCCTCCGGCATGCCTGAGGACGCCCGCCTCTTCGTCGACCTGCCAGAGGTTGCCGAGCTCCCACGCGAGCGCCTCCGCGACGGCCTCGATCAGCTTCGGCGTGGCATCCCCCACGCCGGACACCTCGGCCAGGACACGAGACACGGCGGATTGGACGGCGAGCCGCCGTTCCGTCTCCTTGCGCTCCGTGACATCGGAAGAGACCCCGGCCATCCGCACCGCCCGGCCCGTCTCGTCGTGGAAGGCCTGCCCCCGCGCGCTGACCCACCGAACGACGCCATCCGGACGAACGATCCGATAGTCCAGGACGTAATCCGCGCCTTCGGTCACGGCCTTCTGGATCGACTCGAGCACGCGCTCGCGATCCTCCGGATGGATGTCCCCGGTCGAGTCCTCGAACGTTCCCCCGAACGTGCCCGGCTCCAGGCCATGGATCTTCTCCAGTTCCATCGACCAGCCCACCCGGCCCTTGCGGATGTCCCAATCCCAGGTCCCCATGCTTCCCGCCGACAATGCGATCCGAAGTCGTTGCTCGCTCTCCTGAAGGGCGAGCTCCGTCCGCTTCCGCTGGGTCACGTCGCGTTCTCGCCCCTGGATGCCGATGCGCCGCCCGTTCTCGTCCATGAGGGGTCCCCACGAGGAGAGGGACCACTTGACGGCTCCTCCCTTGGTGATCAGGCGGACCTCCTCATCATCGATGTGGCCGCCGGCGAGCAACCATCGCCATCGCTCCTCGACGTGTTTGCGGTCCCCCGGATGGACGAGATCGAGATAGGTTCGTTCCCCGATCTCCTCGGGGGAGAAGCCGGTGAGCTCCTCCACCGCCGGGTTCACGTAGAGCAGCTTCTCGTCGAGGTCGTAGGCCAGGATGGCGATCGGCGAGTTCTCGGTGATGAGCCGAAGGTTGCGCTCGGATTCCCGAAGCTCGGCGACACGCTTCTCCAGCTCTTGCTCCACCCGCTTGCGGTCGCCGACGTCGAACCACGCCGTCACCACGCCGACCGGCGCACCGCGCTCATCGTGGAGAGGTGATGCAGCCACGTGGACCAACGCGTTCGTCCCGTCGTTCCTCCGGGCCTCCCAGTCTCCCTCCCAGGATCCTCTGGTGCGAAGGTGTTTGGCGAAGGGCGCCGATCCCGCATCAGCTTCGTCGGGGAAGAGGAGAACGCCGAGATCGCGGCCGACGGCTTCGTCCGGCTCCCACCCGAACAGGGCCTCGGCCTGTGGGTTCCACCGCGTCACGATCCCCTCCACGTCGGTGACCACGACCGCGGCCCGCACGGCCTCGAGCACGAACGAGTCAGGGATCTCCGGCCACCCGCCCGGTGGGTGCGCCCGCTCGGGGATCAGACAGGCGTCGACCTCGAACCACACCCGGGTGGGAGGCCCATCCCGGATCCCCCACCGATCGGCGAGCTCGTCGACCAGGAACAGGCCCCACCCGCCGCTCCCGTCAGCCTTCGGAGGGCCGGGAGGCGAGAAGCCCCCTCCCGTGTCCTCGATCTCCACGCGGACGCGTTTCCCCAGGACCTCGACCCGCATGATGGTCGCTGCGTCGGATCCTCTCGGACCGTGCCTGATGGCATTGGTGACGACCTCGCTGACCAGAAGTCGCAGGGTATCCAGACACGCCGGCCGGATACGAGGAAGGAGCTGTTCGATCTCCCTACGAGCCCGGGCCACGCTGTCCGGCAAGACCGGGTACCGGCGGACGGATGCGCGGGTGCCCCCTCGGGAGGTCACGACTCCCGCCCTGCACGCCGAAAGAGACCGCAAGCTCCGATGCTCGCGGCCCTGCGAACCGTGCCGGATCCGGGACCCGAGCGCCTTGTCGTCAGCCCCTCCTGTAGCCTCCCCCCGATTTCCCTTCCTCGGGCCAGGGATTCCCGAGAGCGTGCTGGCCCAAACCTGCAGGGCCTGCGAGTTGTGGCGCAAAGGAACACAGACCGTGTTCGGTGAAGGCTCGCCGGACGCCTCGGTCCCTTCGTCGGACCGGCCGGAGCGGTGCTCGACCGAGCGCTCGCGGAGGCCGGCATCCCACGCGACGACGTTTACCTCACGAATGTGGTGAAGCACTTCAACTGGGAGGCTCGGGGAAGCGCCGGATCCACCGCAAGCCCAACCTGAGCCACATCAGCGCTTGCCGGCCCTGGCTCGACGCGGAGATCAGCGTGGTAGACCCGCAGGTCCTCGTCCTGCTGGGGGCGACCGCCGCCCAGTCGCTCCTCGGCCGGGACTTCATGGTCACCGAGCACCGAGGCGAGATCGCGGACTCCTCGCTCGCCCCCCTGGTCATGGCCACAGTCCATCCCTCGTCGATCCTCCGCGCGCGAGACACCGCCGCTCGCCACGCCGAGCTCGAGGCATTCGTCCGAGACCTCCGCGTGGTCGCGGGGGCAATGCGCCGATGAGGAGCACCGGGGGGATTCCCCAGGTCGGCCGTCGAACCGCCCGCCGGGTATCAACTCCGATGCCCAAGCGGTCGATACGTTCACCTTAAGGAGGTTCGCCATGAGGATCGGAAAGATCGTCCGAGAGGTAGAGGCCGTGCCGGATCCTCGGATCGTGGAAGCGCCGGTCGAGGCGCCCGAGACGGCTCCCGCAACGACGGAACCAGTCCCCGAGCCCACGGGGCGTTGAAGAAGGACTTCGGCCGCGACCTGGTGGTCGGCGGCTTCCGCGGGTACCGCTGGTGGCGTGTGGGCCGGGCCGGATGGCTCGAGTCCCCGTTCTTCGGCCGCAACCGGTGGGACCCGAGCTCGAACCGGGCAGAGTGCTTCATCCTGAAGCACGGCCGGATGTGGTTCTACTCCCGCCTTCGGGCGGAGCACCAGACGGGAGCCCCGGTCCTTACCTGCGATTGCGGGTTCTACGGGCTGAACGATCTGCCCATCGAGGCCACGCGGGAGCAGCAGCGCCTCTCCCCGTGGGAGGTGGACCCGCGGGACTCGGGGTTCGGCGGCCTGGTCCTCGGCGTGGCCGAGGCATGGGGCCGGGTCCTGCTCGGCACCGAGGGCTGGCGGAGCCAGTTCTGCAAGCCGCTCGCCCTGTTCGTTCGGCCCAAGACCTCGACCCCGATCGACACCGAATCGCTCCAGAAGCGGTACGGGATCCCGGTCCTGCGCGACCTCGACGCGCTGGTGTCCGAGTGGGGGCCGGAGCGCCAGCTCCAGGGGGCCCCCGCGACGGCCTGAGCCTCCGGGCCCACGCGCCTTTCGTCGAACCCGATCGGCCCGTCTCGCAAGGGTGCATGCATGCTGGATGCCTCCGCGGGGTAGAACCCGGCAGAGGGCCAGGTGACCCCACCGAGGAGGTGCGAGCCATGGCTTCCAGGAAGCAGGTCCAAGCTGCCAAGCGCAACATCAAGAAGGCCCGTCGAGCCGCGTCCACCAAGCGGACGATCGCCAACCTTCCACTCGCGACGCGGCGAGACCTCGGCCGCCAGGCGGCCAAGGCCAGGATGCGCGGAGGCAAGCCGGGACGCGACTACGAGGACCGGACCCGGCAGGAACTGTACGAGGTGGCCAAGAGGAAAGGGATCCCCGGCCGCTCGAAGATGGGCAAGTGGGATCTGATCGAGGCCATCCGCAAGGCGAGCTGAGCGTTCAGCCACTCCGCACGTCGACGACCCAGGCCATCAGCTCCTCCAGCGCCATGAAGTTCAGGATCCGGGAACGCATGATCCCGGATCGAAGCGCCGCGGCCAGGCCAAGCTCGATCGATCCGAGCTCCCCCACCGAATGGGCGTCGGTGCCGATCGACACGAAGGCGCCGGCCTCCTTCGCCACCCCCAACAGCTCGACGTCGAGGTCCTGCCGGTCCAGGTGGGCATCGATCTCCAGGGCCTTGCCCGAGTCCGCGGCCGCGCGCATCACGCGAGGCCAGTCGGCGCGCAGGCCCAGCCGGACGTTGTACCGGCGCCCCCGGGGATGGGCCAGCACCTGGATGTCGGGATTGCGGAGCGCCGCCAGATATCGCTCGGTCTGATCGTCGGTGACGCGAAGGTTGGAGTGGAACGCGCTGAGCACGAGATCGAGCGACGCCAGGGCGGTGGGGTCCATGTCGCCCTCGCCGCCGGGTGACAGGTTCATCTCGATCGCGTGCAGCACCCGGAACTGCTGCCCCGCCGCGGCAAGCTCCTCGTTCACAGAAGCGATGTCTCGAGCCTGTTCGGCGAGCCTCGTCTCGTCCATACCATTGGCGATGGGAAGGCCCTTGGAATGATCGGTGATGGCGACGTGGGAGTACCCGCGCCCCGCAGCCGCGCCCACCATCTCCGGAAGGGTGGCCCGGCCATCGCTATAGGTCGTGTGCATCTGCAGGTCGCTTCGCAGCGAGTCCAACGCATCCGGGTTGGCAGTCAGGGTCGCCCGGGCATCGGCGAGCGTGAGGAACCCTCGGCGAATCTCCGGCGGCTCGACGATGTCGGGGGGCTCGGCCAGCAGAGACTCGATCGTGGAGGCGATCCACTGACCCACCTGCGGGAGCTCGGTGAGTGAATGCCCGCGCGAGATGACGGCCTCCGCCTCCTCCGGCCACAGGAATGCGGCTCGCGCGGCTCGCTGGAGGGCCCGCCTGCGGTGCCCGTCTGCCGTCTCGGCGGCACGTGTCAACAGCTCGGCGATCTGCGCGTTCGATGGGGCAGCGACGCGAGACGATGCCTTCATGCCGTCCACGAAGCCATCATCCCTCTCGGAAGCAGACCGGCGAGCCGGCCCAGGGAAGATTGGAGGCGCTATCGCCGAGCCGCGGCCGTCGCCGGCTCATCGCGGGGCCGCGTGTGCACGGCCCGCAGGTCTGCCCACAGTCCAGCGGCCAATGCATCGATGAGGGCAGACTTGCTTTCCTCCGCCGAGGCGAAACGGAGCCTCCGTTCGCTCGCACTGGCCAGCTCGTGGTCCCGGATCCGCAGGATGTGGACGATCGGGTTAGGAGCGGCGGATTCCTGCTGAGGATGGAGCCGATCCATACCACCTGCCCGCGGGATCGGTGGCTCGTCGGGTGGCCGCTCGGGTGGCTGAGGCGGGTTCGGCGCAGGTGGGCCGGGAGGGCTCGGAGGCAGTGGGTCGGGTAATGGGGTCGGATCGGGGTCGGGAGTCGGACCGGGCGCCGGGGCCGGGTCGGGGTCGGGAGTCGGATCGGGCACCGACGTGCCGGCACGCTCTCGGTCGGTCCGCTCCCAGTCGTCCCACCTCATCGCACCCTCCGATCGGCCATGATCCGGCCTCCCTACCCTACGGCCTGGGCGGCCAAACGGGGGTGCCTCGCCCGTCGGGTGGTCGAGCTGCTTTGAACGGCCAGCCCGGACCCGTCCCCTGGCGGTATGTCGATGGCACGGCCTACAGATCGTCCCGACTCAACGCGGGATGACGGTCAGTCTCCAGATCAGCCGCTATCGGGCGGCTTCAGGCGTAGCGACCGCAAGCCGGACAGAGCGACCAACCGCCCGTGTCGCGTCGCATCTCGACCCGCTCTCCGCACCTCGCACAGGTCCGCAGATTCGGGTTGTCCGCGAAGGACGAGACGGCCCGCAGTCGCATCCGGGCATGAACGTACCGATCGAGGAGATCCACCTTCACGAGGTCATCAGCGTGAATGGCCATGTGGTTCCTCCTTCCCGTCTGCCTCGCGTACTCCTGTACCCCCTAGAGCCGCCGGCTAATCAGGGCCACTATCCTGGGAGTGTGCAAGCAGGCGGTTGCCCGAGGTGCGGTCCTACGGCCACTTCCGCGGCCCTCGTAGCTCAGTGGATAGAGCAGCGGTTTCCTAAACCGCGAGTCGCAGGTTCGATTCCTGCCGGGGGCACTACCTAAAGTCCCTGGTCACTGGTGCTTTTCCGTGTCGTTGAACGGCGATTCAGAGTGATCCGTTCAGACACTGGTCCCGCAATGGTCCCGCCAGGACGGCACACCCCCTGGGTTCGTGTCCTCTACGCACCACTCCTCGCGCGCCATTCGGCAACCCTCTGACACGATGCCCGTCTCCAAGATCGTCACACCGACGATCACCGATACCACCCCGGTGACGATGGGAGCGAGGACGGCGGTGGCAATCTTGAAGCTGTCGACGAGGTCCAACTTTTAGTTGTAGGAACTCCTCAAAGGCGCCCCGAATCTTCTGGTTCGCATCGAACGTCGGAGAGTCAGGAAGCTGCAGGGGTGCGCGGGCCTCGAGAAGCCGCCGACCAGCGGCCTGCATGCTCAGATAGGCCGGCACGTACACCAGAACGCCACGGCGCTCTTGACATTCGCCAAACAAGGATTGAGGGTTGGGATCATTCGCCATGCTCGCAGGAGGAGGTCGATCCCATGCGACGCGTGCGAGTGTTCCTTGTGCTCGTCACGGGAGCGGTGAGCATCCTGCTGCCCATGAACGCCAACGCGAGACCTCCCGTGGGAGGCTGCCCGACGTCCGCGTGGGTCCTGCGCGCCTCTCCCACGGGTGCGTCCGGAGCACCGAGCATCGATCAGAACCACGACGGTCTGTCGTGCTTCCTCGAGGCTCCGGTCGGGAGCGGGCTGTTCACAGTGATCGATAACGTCGTGCCAATCCTGTAGCTCCGGTACGCGAAGCGCCCAAGGGGTTCCACACGAGCGATACGCAGGCGGTCCTCCGAGGTCGAACGACGGACGGCGTCTTCCCAGAGGGAGCGGGATAACGTCCGTGTGCTGAAGTGAGTCTGTGATTGACACGGAGCGTCCGGGCGGGCACAGAGACGGGTGACCAGCCAGGTCCCGAAGGTGTCGATGTCCAGCGAGTGCTTGCCTCGCGCCGGGGCGCGAGAGGCCGCCGTCACGCAGGGACCCTCACCATCTCGATTGGCCGCTTTCATTCCACGTACACGTTGTTGGACGCTTCCTCAGGCCTCGATACGCGGTGACCCGCTCGGATTGCGAGCCGATCTAATGGTGCCACCCGCACTCGTGAGAGACCTCGGAGAGGCAGCGGCGGTCCCGCAAGGGTCCCGCAACGGTCCCGCGGCGGTCCCGCGACAGGCCGGGAAACGTCGCGTAGCGATGGGGTGCTTAAGAGACCAAACACGCTGGTCAAAGTGCCAATTCGAATCGTCCTCGCAGGTCACCGGATTGGGCTGAAGCGAATTCCTAAACCGCGAGTCGCAGGTTCGATTCCTGCCGGGGGCACTTTTGTGATGTCTCGGGACATCGTTCACACGTGTCCCGGGACATCGTTCCACGTTCACGACCGACCATGGGGCTGGTAGTCGCGGGTCGGATCGAGGGTCAGCTCCCGCAGTAGCTCCCCGTCTTCGGTCAGCACCCGCACGTGGAGGTCATGAACGAGCACCAGGACCCGCGTGCCGCTCAGGCGACGCCCGAGCCCGATGTGATGCAGCCGGGAGTTGTGACGAAGGGTGATCACCCCGGTGATGTCGATCTTGTCGCGCCTCACCCGGTGGTGCGCCGGGACCTGCAGCCCTGGGAGCGATGGTGTCGCCTTGGGCCTCGCGTTGAACGCCTCAGCGGGGGTTCGCCGTCCGATCGCCCGGTGCGGACGGACCTGGTTGTAGTAGGTGCGGAACCCGTCGAGCTGCCCCTGGAGCTCCGCGAGGTCCCGCGTCGGCTCCTGCTTGGCGAGGTAGCGCTTGAGCGTCTGGTGGAACCGTTCGACCTTCCCGCAGGTCTGGGGATGGTAGGGCCTCGAGTGCAGGTACCGGACCCCGAGCGTGGCCGTCTCCACCTCGATCGCGCACCGACCACCCCTGGGCACCGCGGTGAACACCGCGCCGTTGTCGGTAAGGAGCGATGCTGGAAACCCATGGGACGCACCGGCCCCGTGGAACCCCGCCACCACGTCGGCCGCCTTGAACACGGCCAGGGCGTCCGAGGCGACCAGGAATCGGGAGTGGTCGTCGATCGCGTTCAAGATCTCGACCTCGGTCCCGTCCGCGAGCCGCCAGTGGGTGATGTCGGCCTGCCAGCGTTCGTTCGGCATCGCGGCTTCGAACCGGACGAAGGAGCTCTTCGGCCGCTTCTGGGGCTGGGGGGTGACGAAGCCGCGACGGGAAAGGACCCGCCAGATCGTCGCGACCGAGGAGGACGTGCCGCGGCGGCGCACGAGGTGGAAGGCGATCGTGTGGGCGCCGGCATCCAGCCCCTGGTCGGCGAGCGACTTCCGGAGCGCGACGATCTCGTCCTCGAGGGCCTCGGACGTGCGCTGCGGGCTCCCCCGCGGCCGACGCGAACGAGGCTCCAGGCCGGTTTCCCCCCCGGCATCGAACCGGCGGACAAGCTCGTGGACCCAACGGCGGGACACCCTGTACTCCCGGGCCACCTCGGTCTTCGTCCGCCCCTCGACCCTGACCGCCGTGACCACGAGCCTCGCCAGCGACATCCCCCACCCCCCAGATCCGAGGTGTGAACGATGTCGCGAGACAGGTGTGAACTATGTCGTGAAACCAGACACTGCCGGGGGCACTGACGAATGTCGTGTTCCTGGTGAGGCTGGTCACTCCGGCGTCACCTGATCCTTGACGGAGTTCCGGTTGATCCTTGACACGGGCTCCTGCTGATCCTTGACGGTGGCTCCGGCTGATGCTTGACAGTGCTCGGCCGCTCGCTCTCCTTGTCTCGGCCCCGCTCGAGACCAAGGAGCTGGGGGGTGCTGGTGGAGCTGTCGGTCATGGAACAGCGGTATCAGGCAGTCCTGGCGGTCGTGCAGGACGGGTGGAAGGTCACCGAAGTGAAAGCGTCCACGCTTGGATCGCCCGCTACGAGGCCGGCCGGTTGGCCGCGCTCGCCGACCGCTCCCACCGTCCGAGCAGCTGCCCCCACCAAACCGAGCCCGAGACCGAGGCGACGATCTGCGAGCTCCGCCGGGAGCACCCGGGGTGGGGACCCCGGCGGATCTGCCATCAGCTCGCCACGGCCGATCTCGACCCAGTCCCATCGCGGTCGGCCGTCTACCGGTGCCGGCGCCGCCACGGTCTGGTCG
>JBOGVH010000346.1:0-3661 GCA_050695235.1 Actinomycetota bacterium | reverse complement strand
GGACGGTGATGACGACGGGCACCACGCTCTCCCAGAAGGTGTGGGACCAACACCTCGTGCACCGCGCCGAGGGCGAGCCCGACCTCATCTACGTCGACCTCCACCTGGTCCACGAGGTCACCAGCCCACAGGCGTTCGACGGCCTCCGCCTCGGGGGGCGGGCCGTGCGCCGGCCCGACCTCACCCTGGCCACGATGGACCACAACGTCCCCACGGCGCCGGGTCCCCAGGACCCCGTCTCCGTTCGCCAGATGGAAGCCCTCGAGCGCAATTGCGCGGAGTTCGGCATCGAGCTCTACCCGACGGGCCACGTCGGCCAGGGCATCGTCCACGTGATCGGTCCGCAGATGGGCCTGACCCAGCCCGGACTGGTCATCGTGTGCGGCGACTCTCACACCTCGACCCACGGCGCGTTCGGGGCGCTCGCCTTCGGGATCGGGACGAGCGAGGTGGAGCACGTCCTGGCCACCCAGACCCTCCCGCAGTCCACGCCGGGATCCATGGCCGTCACGGTGGACGGTGCCCTGCCGCCGGGAGTCGCGGCCAAGGACGTCATCCTCGGCGTGATCGCCCGGATCGGCACCGGCGGTGGCGTGGGCCACGTCATCGAATACCGAGGCTCCGCCATCCAGTCGCTGTCCATGGAGGGCCGGATGACCGTGTGCAACATGTCGATCGAGGCCGGGGCCCGGGCCGGCATGGTCGGCCCGGATGACACGACCTTCGCGTACGTCGAGGGCCGGCCCCACGCGCCGAAAGGCATAGCGTGGGAGCGGGCTCTGGACCACTGGCGCTCGCTCCGCACCGACCCCGATGCGGCGTTCGACCGGGAGGTGCAGATCGACGCGCGCGAGCTCACCCCGTACGTCTCCTGGGGGACGAACCCGGCGCAGACCGTCTCGATCGATGCCGCGGTCCCCGACCCGGCCTCGTTCGACGATCCGATCCACCGGGAGTCGGCCGAGCGCGCCCTGACCTACATGGCCCTTCGGCCGGGCACGGCCATCCGGGACATCAGGCCGGACACCGTGTTCATCGGCTCCTGCACGAACAGCCGCATCGAGGACCTCCGGGTCGCGGCCGATGTGGTACGGGGCAGGCGCGTCCGCGATGGCCTGCGGGCGATGGTCGTGCCGGGGTCGATGCTGGTGAAGGCGCAGGCCGAGCGGGAGGGCCTGGACCGGGTGTTCCGTGCAGCAGGGTTCGACTGGCGCGATGCCGGGTGCTCGATGTGCCTGGGGATGAACCCGGATCAGCTCTCCCCCGGCGAACGGTGCGCATCGACATCGAACCGGAACTTCGAGGGCCGCCAGGGCAAGGGTGGCCGGACCCATCTGGTCAGCCCGGCCGTCGCCGCGGCCACCGCCGTCGCCGGCCACTTCTGCACCCCGGCCGACCTGGGCATCGAACGGCGAGTGGCGGACGGAGGGTAGCGGGCATGCAGCCGTTCACGACCCACACCGGCACGGCGCTTCCTCTGGACCGCTCCGATGTCGACACGGACCAGATCATCCCGGCCGAGTTCCTGAAGCGGATCGAGCGCACTGGCTTCGGCCCGTTCCTGTTCGCCGAGTGGCGCAAGGATCCCGCCTTCGTCCTGAACCGGCCGGAGCACGCCGGCGCCTCGATCCTGGTGGTCGGGCCGAACTTCGGGACCGGGTCCAGCCGCGAACACGCCGTGTGGGCGCTGGAGGACGCGGGATTCCGCGCGGTGATCGCGCCGTCCCTCGCCGACATCTTCCGGACGAACTGCACGAAGGTGGGCCTGTTGCCGGTCACGCTCCCGTCCGATGCCGTTCGCCGGCTGATGGACGGGGTGACCGAGGATCCGACGACTCAGGTGACGGTGGATCTCGAAGCCAAGGCGGTGAGCGCTCCGGGGTTCGACGCGGCCTTCGACATCGACGACTTCACCCGGTGGCGGCTGCTCGAAGGTCTCGACGACATCGGCCTCACGCTCAACCACGAGGCGGCGATCGCCGTGTTCGAGGCGACGCGGCCGTCCTTCCTTCCGACAACAACTCGGTCAGCGTAAGCGCGTCCCGTACGGCCGCGCCCCCCGTGTCGTTGTTGAAGTAAGCGAACACGTCGCCGGCTGGGAGCGCCCGGATACGATCGGCCCACCGCCGGAGCTTCGCCCTCGTGTAGCCGGGGGCGAGCGTCCGGCCCTGATGGAACCGGATGTACGCCCATCCTCCCGTGACCACGTCGCGGACCCGGGCGCCCGGTCGGTCGGCCAGCACGAACGCCGCCCCCACCACGTCGAGCGCCTCCAGGACCTCGTCCGTCTCCCATGATGGATCACGGAACTCGAACGCCGCCCGCATCCCCGGAGGAAGCACCGGGAGGAAGCTTCTGAGCCGTTCGAGGTCGACGGGGAATCGCGGAGGGAACTGGAACAGGACTGGCCCCAGGCGAGGCCCCAGCTCCGTTGCCCTGGTCCACAGGAGCTCGACCGGATCACGGCAATCCCGCATCCGCCGGATATGCGTGATGAACCGGCTGGCCTTGACCGCCACGACGAACCCCTCGGGGGTCTCGTTTCGCCATCGGCCGAAGGCCTCCGCCGAAGGCAGCCGGTAGAACGAGTTGTTGATCTCCACGGTGAGCAACCGGGTGGCGAAGAACCCCAACCAGGCCCGTTTGGGCAACTCCGCCGGGTAGAACCGACTCCGCCAGTCGTCGTACTGCCACCCGCTCGTCCCTACCAGGACCGCCACACGGTCACGCTAGCGCCCGACAGGTCAGGGCGCCGATCGTCCACCCACTGCACGGGGTGTCCACCGACCAGGTGGCTGCGGCCCATTCGGGGCAGAAAGATGCCTGAATTCGAGTAGCCCGCGATCGTTCAGGCCACCGTCCCGGCCACCCGATATTGACCACATGAAGCGAGGGTGGCTTCTCTACATCCTGGGCGGCACCCTCTTGCTGCTGGGCTGGGAGTTGGCGCCGCCACTCAAGATCGGTTTGGTCTTCAACGTCGTCGCGTTCTCCTCACCGGTTGTGATCGTCATCGCGGTGAGGACCTGGCGACCAGAGCACCGCCTGCCCTGGTATCTCTTCGCCCTCGGCCAGACGCTGTTCGTCGCCGGGGACGTCATCACGCGCAACTACGAGAAGCTCTTCAGCGCGGAGCTCCCCTATCCGTCGATCGGCGACATGCTGCATCTCTCCGTCTACCCGTGCCTGATCGCTGGTGTGCTGCTGATGGTGCACCGCCGCAGCCCGGGGCGAGACCGAGAGGGGTTGATCGACTCGCTGATCGTGGCGATCGGTATCGGGACGATCTCGTGGGTGTTTCTGATGTCCCCCCTCGCTCGGACCCCCGAATCGAACACGATCCAGAAGCTCGTCGGCATGGCCTACCCGTTCATGAACCTCGTGCTGCTCGTGGTCGTGGTCCGCCTGGCCATCGGCCCCGGGAGGCGCACTCAGTCCTTGTCTCTCATGACTGGTGCGGCCTTCGCCTTGTTCTGCACCGACTTCGTCTACAGCTACACCTCGGTGCAGGGGATCGTCTACGACCAGGCCGGGTACCTTGAGGCGGGCTGGGCCTCGTTCTCTCTCCTATGGGGTGCAGCGGCGCTGCACGGCTCGATGCGGACGCTCTCCGATCCCGCCCCTGTACAGGAGCACCGGGCCACGAAGCCCAGGCTCGGCC
>JBOGVH010000345.1:0-9690 GCA_050695235.1 Actinomycetota bacterium | reverse complement strand
TTGCCCACCAGGTCGGCCCCCACGTCGGCGGCCTTGGTGAAGATCCCCCCGCCCACCCGCATGAACATTGCCAGGAGCGCGCCGCCGAACCCGAAACCCACCAGCACGCTCGTGGCATCGGACGTGTAGATCATCAGGATCACGGTGGCGCCGAGGAGGCCTAGGCCCACCGTGAACATCCCGGCCACGCCGCCGGTCCGAAACGCGATCCGAAGGGCCCGCCGCAGGCCGGACTCCCGCGCCGCGTTGGCCACGCGGACGTTCCCCCGCACGGCCAGCCACATGCCGGTGAACCCCGTGATGGCGGAGAACCCGGCGCCGAGGATGAAGGCGAGCGAGCGGCCGAACCGGACGAACATGGCACCGTGGGCCGTGCCGCTCGGCACGGGCAGGATGAAGAACAGACCGACCGTGAGCAGCACGATGAAGATGCCGACGGTTCGGAACTGGCGGTTCAGGTAGGCCCGGCTCCCCTCCTGGATGGCCCGGGCGATCTCCTTCATCCTCTCGGTGCCCTCGGGGGCGGCGAGGACCTCGCGGACCAGGTAGTAGGCGAAGGCCAGGGCGACGAGGGAGATCCCCAGCACCAGCCACAGCGCCCGGTCCACGAATGGGCCAAAGACCGCGTTGATGGGCCCGCCTTCCTGGGCCAGGACGTGCATCCAATCCCCCTCGACCGGTATCAGAAGACCGTCTCGCCAGCGAAAACGGACCGATTATATGGGGAACCCAGCGGCCCCGGCCTGGCGGCCCCGGCCTGGCGGCCCCGGCCAAGGCGCCGCTCTCAGGCGAGGACGAAATACCGGAGCCAGAGGTAGAGGAGGGAGATCCCCAGCGTAATCACGGTCACCACGGAACCGTACTTCAGGAACTCCATGAAGCTGATCCGGGCCCCGCTTCGCTCGGCAACCCCAAGGACGACGACGTTGGCACTAGCGCCGATGGTGGTGGCATTGCCGCCCAGGTCGGCTCCAAGGGCGAGCGCCCACCACAGGACGGTCGTCTCCCCCGGCATCGCGGCGGCCAGCTCACGCACGAGGGGGGCCATCGTCGCGACGTAAGGGATGTTGTCGACCACGGCCGACAGCACACCCGAGACCAGCACTAACAGGACGACAGCGAAGAACAGACGCCCGTCGACGAGGTCGATGGCCCGGCGAGCAAGCTCCTCGATCACCCCCACCTTGACCAGGGCACCCACCATGATGAACAGCCCGATGAAGAAAGCCAGCGTGCGCCATTCCACCTCTCTCAGGAACAGCTCCGGCTCGCGCCGGGAGATCAGCAATAGGACGCCGGCCCCGAGCAGGGCCACCGCGGACGGCTCATAGCCGAGAACGCCGTGGAACAGGAAGCCCAGCGACACCAACACCAGGACGGCGAGCGAGCGGGGAAGGAGCGGTCCCCCGGTGAGGGCCTCGCGCTCGTCGAGGGCCATGATCTCGTCCACCCGTTCCGGCCGGAACTCGAATGACCCCCGAAACAGGATCCTGGCGAGCACCAGGAAGACCCCCATCAGGAGCACCACCAGCGGCGCGAGGTTGGAGACGAAGTCCAAGAACGATAGATCCGCCTCGCTCGCGATGATGATGTTTGGCGGGTCCCCAATCAGGGTTGCCGTCCCCCCGATGTTCGATGCCATAGCCTCGGCGATGAGGAACGGCACCGGGCTGGCTCCGAGCCGCTCAGCGATCAGAACGGTGACCGGGGCGACCAAGAGCACGGTGGTCACGTTGTCGAGGAGCGCTGCGGCGACACCGGTGATCACTACCAGGAGGACCAGCACGCGGAACGGCCGGCCCCGGGCCTTCTTGGCCGACCAGATGGCCAGATACTCGAATACCCCAGTGTGCCGGAGCACGCCGACGATCACCATCATCCCGAACAGCAAGAAGACGACGTTCCAGTCGACCCCGAACCGCTCCGAGCTGAACGCATCCGTCGCCGACACCAGGCGGAACAGCAGCATCAGGCCCGCCCCTGCGAGGGCCACCACCACCCGGTGGACCCATTCGGTGGCGATGAGAACGAACGCTCCAACGAAGATCGTGACCGCGACGACCTCACTCATCGCCGGAGCAGGTGGCTGAGGAGGTGATCGATGCCGATGCCGCCCACGAGCCGGCCGCCTTCCCGAACGCCGACGAGCGAGCAGCGTGTGCGGACCATCAGGGCGGCAACCTCCACCAGGGTGGCGTCGCCGTCCACCACAGGTGGTTCCTTCAGGTCCTCGCGAAGCAGGTCCCCGACGCGCTTGCCCTCCAGGCGACGGAACAGGGCATCCGCCGCCCCCTCCTCCAGTACGCGGGCCAGGACGCGGTCCTCTCCGACGTAGGAGGGCAGGAGGCACCGGAGCAGGTCGCTGTCGGACATGACGCCCGCCAGTTCCCCCTCTGGGTCCAGTACCAGCACGGCCCGCACGTCGTGCCTGGCCAGCAGGGCGACCGCATCGGCGGCCGGCGCGTCGATCCGGACCGAGGGCTGCGGGCCTCCCAGGTTGCGCGCCTTCACCTTCTGACCGCCCCGGCGTCCCCGGCCCTTCGTAGGACCCCGTACCCGATCGCCCCGGCGACGAGCCAAGCCGCCAGGACCCCCGTCTTCGTGGTGTCCGCGCGCGGACGCTCGGTCCTGGACCAGGGCATCCGCAGGCCGTGCTCAGCGTTCAGGTGTTCGCCGTTTGAACGGGCCACGGTCGACTCCCTGCCGACCAGACTTCCCGGCTCACCGTTTGGCGTTCCCATGCTATCCGAAACGACCTGCGCGAGTGCGACCACGAAGGTGGTTGTTGGAAGTGGTTCGCGCCGGTAACCTCTGCCGCGACTTGGTAGAAGGCCGCCATCGCGCGACCCCCCAGCGGCGCTTCCCCCCCGCGGTGTGGATCGTTCCCACGGCGCTCGTCGCGCTGGGGGTCGTGCTGTTCCTTCTCTTCAGGGGCGGCGGCGGGGATGGCGGCCTGTTGGACGGTAGCGACAACGCGATCCCGGCGTTCGACTTCCGGCTGGCGAGGGCCGTCCCCGTCCTCGTGACGCACAACAACCCGACGAAGTTCGACGCGACCGCCACGGACGTGGGCACTCAAGTGGGCGACACGATGACCGCGCTGTACACGGAGGCCTTCCTGGACCCCGCCAACTGGCGTGACGGTTCCTACGACGAGGTGTGGCCCCTGTTCGAGGAGGGATCCCAGGCGGCCGCGCAGCAGGAAGGGACGACGCTCACCCTCGGACCGTCCGCTGGGGACCAATTCGACCAGGTGGACCAGCCCCTCGGCACACTGAACGTCAGGGTTCTACTCGACAGGGCGGACCAGCCGGTCACCGCGGTGGCCATCGTGAAGTTCAAGGCCCTGGCGAGCGCCAAGGACGGGACGACGACGGCCGTCGTGAGCACCGGCCAGTACTTCCTGCGGTCCGTCTCGGACGGGTGGCTGGTGTATGCGTTCAGCGTCAGCCGGGACGACCACGAGGTGGTGGTCCCCTCGCCCGGCCCATCCGCGAGCGCGACGGCGACGCCCTCGTGAGGCGGCGGATCGCCTTCGCATCCTTGGCATTGGTGGCGTGGATCGCCGGATCGACGGTCGGCGCGGTGACCCCGCCCGGAGCCGCTGCAGCGCAACCGCTCCTGCAGATCGAGCAGGCGCACGCGGGTTACGTACCGGCCCTCGACGGCTCGAAGCCGATCTTCATCCTGTTCATCGGGAGCGGCGCTCGGCCGGGCGATGACGTCGAGCACTCGCTGGCGGACTCGATCCATATCCTCTCGATCGTCCCCGCCAAGCAGAAGGCGGCCATCCTGGGCATCCCCCGTGACTCGTACGTCTCGATCCCCGATCGCGGCAGCGCCAAGATCAATTCCGCGATGGTCTACGGCGGACCGCAACTCCTCGTGGAAACCGTCGAGAGCCTCACCGGGATCACGCTCGACTACTGGGCACTCACAACCTTCTGGGGCTTCCAGGCCATGATCAATTCCATCGGCGGCCTGACCGTGGACGTTCCCTTCGCCATGCAGGACTCGGCATCCGGCTCCAACTTCGAGCCGGGGGTCCAGAAGCTGCGGGGCAAGGAGGCGCTCGCCTTCGCCAGGGATCGGCACAGCCTGCCCGCCGGCGACTTCGGTCGCTCCGAGGATGGAGGACGGTTGATCATCGCGGCCCTGACGCAGTTCCGGAAGGAGTTCACAAAGGATCCCAGCCGGCTGCTCACCTGGATCGCCGGCGGCTTTCGCAACGTGCAGTCCGAGGCTCCGGTGGACGAGGTCCTGGCGCTCGCGTTCACCTGCACCCTGGTGAACCCCAAGCGCGTCGAGAACATCGTCGCCCCCGGCACCACGGGGATGGTCGGCGGAACCTCCATCGTCAATCTGTCGAGCGAGGCGCAGACGATCTTCGACGACTTGAAGAAGGACGGGCTCGTGTCCAAGCGGAACATCCCGCCGAGCCCCAACGCGAGCCTCCTCGGCTAGCCGGGTCGCCGCGGGTCTGGTCAGGACGTACACCACGTACGTGGCGTAGAACGCCCCCTGCAGCAGCAACAACGGCGCCGAGAACCATCCGCGAAGGCGAACCGTGAGGTACAGGAGCGTTCCCGCCGCAAGGGCGATGACTCCGGACACGAGCGCCTCGTGCGCCAGGTGCCACGGCGTGAGCAGGAGTCCCAGGGTCACCGGGAATAACGACTGGAACACCATGGCCCCCGCCATGTTCCCCAGGGCGAGCGTGTCCTGGCCTCTTCGGACCCAGATCACGCTGTTGAACCTCTCGGGGAGCTCCGCGGCGACCGGGGCGACCAGCAGGGCGAACACGAGGTGGGACAGGCCGATCCGCGTGGCAACGGCGTCCACGGCGTCCACGAACAACCTGGCGCCACCTACGATCAGGATCAACTCCACCGCGACCTGGAGGAACGTCGGCCAGTTCGTCGAGTTCTTCGCGGTGCCCGGAAGCTCGTGGCGGGGTCGGCCGAGAACGGCTGAGCCATACTGGGGCATCACCTCGCTCCCCCCTTCCTCCTCCATCCGTGCCACAACGGGAGCCCGAAAGTGCCGGCGGGCATAGAAGACGTAGCCCACGATGAGCACCACGGCCAGCACCCAATTCACGGCCCGGACGTGCAGCAGTCCCTGCTCCCATGGCCAGCGCGTAAGTATCCGAGGTCCTGTCGCAGGACCGTTCGATCGCCCTCGAGTTCCAGGCGCCTTCCACTCGAGCGTGCGTAGGCCAAGACGGCGACGGCGATGACGACCATCGACAGAGTCGTCAGCATGAACGGAGCGCCCAGGATAGCCCCGATGGCCTGATCGACAGCCTCGGACTGGACGGTTTGCAGACGCGGTACCCGTGCGAGACGTCCGTGGGAGAGCAACAACTGGCCGCGCTCGCTCGTGCCCTCGTGCTCTCGCTCCGACTCCTTCTTGGCCGATGAGCCAATCGGCCATCAGGATCAAGGATGGGCTGATGCGGTGTTCGAAGCACTGCGGCGCACCAGTGAAGAGGGCACAACGTGTCTGACGGCGACCCACAATGAGGACATCGTCCGGTACCTGGACTGGATCCCTTCCATGTCGGACGGGCGGATCGCGGAGAGGAGCGCCTGACGCCACGGGGACGCTTCGCGCGAGCGCGACGGTTCGACGTCACCGTTTGCTAGTCTGCGGCTCGCTCGAAGGGGAGTAGTCCGGAAGCGGGCTCGCCGTCATCACGGCCGCGCGTCGCGGCCCGGTGGGTCCTCCGCGGCGGCGGGGACGAGACCTTCGGCCCTGGATCTGCGAGTCGGGCTGAGGAGGTTTCGTGACCACCACGCGGAAGGAGGAGCTCGAAGGGCTCCATCCCATGCGCCAGTCGTTCTCGCTCGGCATGGCCTTCGCCGTGACGGCGCCAGGCCTCGTCCTGCGGGCGACGGGAGCCCACGTCCCCGAGCCCCTGGCCGCGCTCCTCTTCGGACTGGCCATCGTGGGCGCCGCCTTCCTCCTCTCGTGGGCCGCGGAGGTCGCGCAGCTCGACGTCTCGGCGGGGCTCGCCATCGCGGTGCTCGCGTTCATCGCGGTGCTGCCCGAGTACGCGGTGGACATGGTGTTCGCGCTCAAGGGCGGAAACGCGGTGCAGGCGTTCGGTCCGCCATGTCACCCGCCGGGCGCGCCCGGCGAGACGGCATGCTCCCTGGCCCTGGCCAACATGACCGGCGCGAACCGGCTGCTGATCGGGATCGGGTGGTCCATGGTCGTGTTCATCGCGTGGTACCGGGGCCGGGCGCGACGCCGCCCGATCCGGGAGATCCGATTGGAGCGGTCCCATTCCGTCGAGGTCGCCTTCCTCGGCTTGGCCACCGTGTACTGCCTGTCCCTGCCGCTCAAGCACTCGATCACGCTGGTGGATGCCGCGGTGTTGGTGGCCATCTTCGCCGCGTACACCATCCGGGTCTCCCGGGCGCCGGCCGAGGAGCCGCACCTCGTTGGGCCGGCCCGGTACCTCGGGACCCTCTCCCCTTCGGCCCGGCGGATGTGGGTCGTCGGGCTGTTCCTGTTCTCAGGCGCCGTCATCCTGCTCAGCGCGGAGCGCTTCGCCGACGCGCTCGTCGCCACGGGCCGAGAGTTCGGGGTCAGCGAGTTCCTGCTCGTCCAGTGGCTGGCGCCGCTCGCGTCCGAGACGCCGGAGCTCCTGGTGGCTGGGCTGTACGCCTGGCGCCTGAACACGAACGCGGGACTGGGGATCCTGGTGTCCTCGAAGGTGAACCAGTGGACCCTGCTCGTCGGCACGCTTCCGATCGTCTTCGCCCTCGGCCTCGGGGGACTGCACGGTCTGCCCATCGACCCGCATCAGCGTGAGGAGCTGTTCCTCACTGCTGCACAGTCGTTCTTCGCCTTGGCCGTGTTGGTGACGCTGTCGATCAGCACCCGGGAGGCACTGCTGCTCTTCTCGCTGTTCTGGGCCCAGTTCGTGATCGGAGCGTCCGTCCCGGACTCGTTCGGCGGGCTCGAGCTGGTCGGCCTGGGCGTCGCGTACCTCGTCCTCGGCGCGCTGGTCTTCCTCCGGGATCGAGCACATGTCGTCCCGCTGATCCGCGACGGCTTCAGGACGCCGTATCGCGACCTGGGCGAGCCGGGTGGAGCGGCGGATCGTTCCTAGCCTCCCCCGATACCATCCTCCCGTGGACCCCCACGCGTTCCTCGCCTCCGTCGCCGGTGACGAGTCGCTCGCGCACGTGCGAGAGCTTCCCGCACGGCCAACGGCGCTCCAACCGTTCCCGGACGATCTCCCCGAGGTGGTGGTCGGTCGCCTGGAGATGCTGGGGGTCGAGGGGTTGTACCGGCACCAACGCATGGCCCTCGATGCCGTGCGAGAGGGCCGAAACGTCATCATGGCCACCGGGACGGCGAGCGGCAAGACGCTCGTGTACAACTTGGCCTTCGCCGCAGAGGTCCTGTCCGATCCCAAGCGCACGGCCTTGTACCTGTTCCCCACGAAGGCGCTGGCCCGCGACCAGCTCCGCCAGGTCCGCGCGCTCAAGCTGCCGCAGCTCAAGGCCTCGGTCTACGACGGCGACACCCCACGGTCCGAACGGCCCCTGATCCGAAGGAACGCGAACGTCGTGATGTCGAACCCGGACATGCTCCATGCGAGCATCCTGCCGGATCACGCGAGGTGGGCGGACTTCTTCCTCCGCCTGTCGATGGTCGTGGTGGACGAGGCGCACGTCGCCCGCGGCGTGTTCGGCTCGCACGTGGCCATGGTGCTCCGACGGCTCCGCCGCCTCGTCGCCCATTACGGCGGCGATCCTCGTTTCGTGCTGGCATCGGCGACGGTGGGGAACCCCGACGAGCTCGCGGACCGGCTGGTAGGCATGCCGTTCCAGGCCATCACCGAGGACGCGTCCCCCTCGGGCGAGAAGCTCTTCGCCCTGTGGAACCCGCCGGTGCTCGACGAGGAGTCCGGCGCACGCCGGAGCGCCCTCACCGACGCGTCGATGCTGATGGCCCGGCTGGCCGAGGAGGGCGTGAAGTCGATCGGGTTCACCCGCTCCCGCCGCGCCGCCGAGCTGCTCGCCGAGTTCGCCCGTCGCGAGGTCCCCGGTGGGCTGAGGGGCAAGATCAAGTCCTACCGGGCCGGGTACCTGGCGTCCGAGCGCCGGGAGCTCGAGCGCAAGCTCGCTGAGGACGAGCTGGTGGCGGTGGCCTCCACCAGCGCGCTCGAGCTCGGGATCGACATCGGGTCGCTGGACGCCGCGATCCTGGTCGGCTATCCGGGGACGAGGGCCTCGATGTGGCAGCAGGCCGGCCGGGCCGGCCGGCGAGAGGACGGCTCCCTCGCGATCCTGGTTGCACAGGATGATCCCCTGGACCAGTACCTGGTGACGCATCCGGCCGACGTGTTCGACAAGCCGGCCGAGGCGGCGGTGGTCGATCCCTCGAACCCCTTCATCCTGGACCCACACATCGCGTGCGCGGCCCGCGAGTACCCGCTGGCACAGGATGAGCTCTCGTTCTTCGGCCCCGACGCGCCGACGGCCGTGGAGCGACTGGAGGAGGCGGGCGTGGTCGTTCGCCGCCGCGGACTCATCCACCATCGGGGAACGGCCTCGCCGCATCGCCGGGTGGACATCCGAAGCGCTTCGGGCCACCTGTTTTCCATCGTGATCGAGGAGACCGGCGAGCTCCTGGGCACGGTGGACGAATCGAGGGCCTATTACCACGTGCATCCGGGCGCGGTGTATCTCCACCAGGGGGAGCAGTTCGAGGTGACCGAGCTCGACCTGGCGACCCGCGTCGCGGTGGTCACGAGGTCGGACCCCGACTTCTACACTCAGTCCCGGGATACGACGGACATCGCCGTGGTCGAGGCCATGCAGGACGCGCTGACCGATGGTGGGGTCCCAAGCTTCTACGGGTCCGTGCGCGTGACGAACCAGGTGGTCGGGTTCGTCCGAAAGCTGGTGGCAACCGGAGAGACCATCGACACCGTTCCGCTGACCCTGCCGCCGCAGACGCTGGAGACGCGGGCCGTGTGGTGGGCCATCCCGCCGTCGGTGATCGAGCGAGCGGCCATCAAACCCGCGGACCTCCCGGGAGCGGCCCATGCCGCCGAGCACGCCGCCATCGGGCTGCTGCCGCTCGTCGCGACGTGCGATCGGTGGGACGTCGGTGGTGTCTCGACCGCGTTTCACCCGGACACGGGCTCGTGCGCGATCTTCATCTACGACGGGTACCCGGGGGGCGCCGGGATCGCCGAGCGCGGGTTCCGTTCCGCGGCGAGGCTGTTGGAAGCCACGCTTGAGACGGTCCGGCAGTGCCCCTGCTCCCACGGGTGCCCCTCCTGCGTGCAGTCGCCCAAGTGCGGCAACGGCAACGAGCCGCTCGACAAGCCCGGAGCCGTGGCGCTCCTAGCGGCCATGCTCGGCCGGTCCTGGGGCTGAGATGGCGAGGTCCGGGGCTGAGATGGCCAGGACGAGGGCGCCCTACGTCGTCGTGTGCGGATCGGGGCAGGCCACCCCGCAGGAAGTGGCATGGGCCGAGGAGGTCGGTCGGCTGATCGCCGACGCCGGGGCGGTGCTCGTCTGCGGCGGCCTCGGCGGCGTGATGGACGCTGCCGCCCGGGGGTGCGAGGCCGGGGGCGGCCTGTCGATCGGCATCCTTCCCGGTGAACGCCGTGACCCGGCCAGCCCGCATCTCACGGTCTCGATCCCGACCGGGCTCGGC
>JBOGVH010000344.1:0-12759 GCA_050695235.1 Actinomycetota bacterium | reverse complement strand
CATGACCTCCGAGCCGTAGAACAGCCCCACCCAGGTGGATGCGAACAGGAACGCCGCCACCGGCGCCCCCAAGCCCAGAACCGGGACCCATAGGAGGAAGCCCCCGACGAGGGCGACCGACGACAGGGCGGCCAGGAACAGCCGGACCGCCGAGATGGATCCTCCGGCCATCGTGATGGGCGAAACGAGGAGCGAGATGCCACGGGCGCGCGAGGGGGCGAACCCGATCGCGTCGAGGCCCGGCGTCACCTGCGAGAGGTAGATGGCCTCATCCCACGACGGCGCCCGGTTCGAGGAGAACAGCAGGAGCTGTGCGACCAGGTAGGTCGCGCCCACGACGACCAGGAGACGCCGGGCCCTCCGCCCGTCCCGGGATCCCGTGCGGCCGGCCATCCGTACCATCATGCCCGACCCCGTCGCGCGGGATCCGACGTTGCCCTCGCCGTCGTTGCTGGGGCGTGCACGAACCGATGCCGCGAGCCCCGCTCTCCGCCCCCCGGACCGTCCTCAGGGAGCAGCGCGAGGAGCCGGGTCATGAGATAGGTTCCCCGGATGCGAGGTGACCCGCGTCGACCGGACGGGCGACGCTCATCCGGCGGCGTGCTCGCCGCAGCCTTCTTGCTCGTGGCGGTGGCGTGTTCCAGCGGACTGCCGGACTGGAACCCCTTGCCCCCCACCGATCTCGGCAGTCGCCCCGGCCGCGTCGACGCGACCTCGTTCCCCACGCGCTGGCCCATCAAACACGTCGTGTTCATCATCAAGGAGAACCGGACGTTCGATAATCTCTTCGGCCGGTTCCCCGGCGCCGATGGGGCGACCTCGGGGATGGATCAGGGCACCGAACGTCCCCTGACGCAGGCCCTCGACCGGATCCCCGTCGACATCGTGCACTGCTACGACTGCGCGTTGCAGGCCTGGAGCGAGGGGAAGATGGACGGCTTCGCCTCGGTGAGCGCGCCGGCCGACCGCTACGCCTATACCCAGTACGGGCCGAAGGACCTGCCCGCCTACTGGCACTGGGCGAAGCGGTTCGTTCTCGGGGACAATTTCTTCGCCTCGGCTCAGGGCCCGTCGTTCCCCAACCACCTGTACACGATCGCCGCGCAGTCCGGTGGAGCGCACGACAACCCCATCCAGGACCTGGAGCAGCTCCGGGAGCGGCACCGGACAACGGGGCTGTTCAAGGCGTGGGGATGCGACTCCGTCGAGGAGGCCTACGTCCCGGTCGAGGACCGGGAGGGCAAAGAGGTGAAGGTGCCGCCGTGCTTCGACTTCCTGACCGAAGGCGACCTCCTGCTCCGCGCGGGGATCCCGTGGGCCTACTACTCGGCGACGAACATGCAGAACGGCTACCTATGGTCGGCGTACGACGCCGTGCGCCACATCCGCCAGGACCCGCAGTTGTGGCAGTCGCACGTGTTCCCGGTGGATGGGTTGGTCCAGGACATCCGGGACGACCGCCTCCCTCCGGTCACCTGGGTCACGCCGCGCTTCGAGCTCTCCGAGCACCCCGAGTACAGTTTCTGCTGGGGCCAGAACTGGACCACCCGGATCGTGAACGCCATCATGTCCAGCCCCATGTGGAAGGACACGGCCATCTTCATCACCTGGGACGACTACGGCGGGTTCTACGACCACGTCCCGCCTCCCCAGGTGGACCGGTTCGGTTTCGGGATCCGGGTCCCGCTGCTGCTCGTCTCGCCCTACGCCAAGGCCGGCTACGTCGACCACACCCTCGGCGAGTTCTCCTCGGTGCTTCGGTTCATCGAGGACAACTGGGGCCTGTCGCAGCTCACCCACCGGGACCGTGATGCAGGCAACCTCTCCGAGGCCTTCGACTTCTCGCAGGAGCCGAGGAAGCCCGATCCCCAGCCGGTGCGAACCGACTGCCCGGGCGCGCAGTTCCCGGACGATCCGGCACCTTCAGTCCAGGGGTGAGCCGATCGTGCGGGCGAACGGCCAGCTCGGGGCGAGCTGGGCGAATGTCGTGCCGTATGGACAGTCCTCTCGGAGCGGGAGCACCAGCTTCTTGAACCTCGGGTGTTCGAAGTCGAACGCGCCGGAAAGCGGGTCGGCGTTCGCGTCCCGCTCGGTCATGGGATCCAGTCCGAACACGAGCTCGATGAATCGAAGAACGCTCGAGAACTCGTAGACGGTGGGGTCGACGGCCCCGCCGTTCCGGTTGTCGCCCGTCACCGTGAACGGCGAGATGATCAGCGCGGGCGTCCGCGGCCCCAGGCCCATGTGGTCGACGTGCGGAGGGGCGATCGGATCGAAGAACCCGCCGAAGTCGTCCCACACCACCACGATGACCGTGGAGCGCCAGAACTCGCTCTTCATGATGCTGTTGACCAGGTTCACCGTCCAGTTCTCGCCGGCGCACACGCTCTTTCCCAGGCCGGGGTGCTCGTTGTACGACTCGGGCGGGATAACCCACGACACGGCAGGCAGGTGGCCCCGTCGCACGTCGGGGGCGAAGTCGGCGGGTGGGCGGACGTGGCGCCACATCGGGCCGAACCGCACGTGACGGATCATCTGCAGTGCGTTCATCCAGGCGTTCTCCTCCGCGTAGTACTTCCAGGAGATGCCCTCGGCCTGGAGCTGGTCGGGCAGGACCGGGATGTCGAAGCACAGTCGGATGCGGTCCCAGTAACGGCTCAGCGCGTACGTGTTGTCGCCGTTGGCGTCGATCCGCTCCTCCAGGTTCATGATGTCGGCGATGTCCTTCGGCGACAGCCTTGCGCGGAAGCGCGTCGCGTACTCGGTGGGGTCGTCGCAGTAGCTGCCGGCGTGATCCGTGGTGCTCTTGTTGTCCACGATCCCATTGGCTTGCGCCGCAACCGCATACAGGTGCTCGGGGAGCGTGGGCCCGTACATCGACGTGAAGAAGTGGTCGGCGAGGACGAACCGGTCGGCGTAGGCCCAATAGTTCGGGATCCCCTTGCGGCCGAAGTACGAGTAGCCGGAGAGGTCGTGGCCGAACAGCGGGGCTCGTTCGGCGTCCACGGGGATCGGCCCGTTCATCCAGTTGAACCCGTTCATCTTGCCGCCGTTGATCGCGGTGAGGGCGCATCGGAAGCAATGCGTGAGGTCGTGGGCCTGGGCGTCGCGGGCCTTGTGCAGCTCGACGGTCGGGCCGTCCCGGCACCCGTTCTCGGTACAGCGGATCGTGCCGCCCGACGTCGCGCCGGCCGCCCCCGGGTAGGTGGCGAAGTAGTTGTTGAACGTCCGGTTCTCCTTGACTACGAAGACCACGTGCTTCACCGGGGTGGACCCGGGCTCGATGGTCGGGATCGGCGTGGGGGATGTGCCCGTGGGCGAGCCCGAAGGGGAGGTTCCCTGGGGCGGAGAGCTTCCGTCCCGGCTGCTCTCGCCCGCTCCCCGACGGCCCGCCCAAGCGAGCCCGGCGATGATGAGTGCGACCACCAAGAGGAATCCGAGGTATGAGCGCCGTCCTTCGAACCAACCGCCGGACGACCCGGATCGGGACGGAGGCGGGTCGGGACCGGGCGCATCCTGCACGGGCCGAACGCTAGCAGCAACCTCCGCGATGAGCGGGCGGCGGTCGGGGCGAGCTCAACCCGCGCGAAGGGCGGCGAGCCGCGCAGAGAGCCGGGCCCGGACGGCCGCGTAGGCAGGATCGTCGGCCCGGTTCTGGAGCTCGAACGGGTCGGCGGAGCGGATGACCCCGGCCAGGTCGTACAGCTCCATCTCCCCCGTGGCCAGCTCAACGTAGGCGAAGTCCTCGGTCCGCACCGCCCACCAGGGCGGCACCTTCTCGTCGCCGACGTATTCGGTCAGGAGGGCCGTTCGCCACGACGCGGAAGGCCGCCCCCGGAGCAGTGGCACCAAGCTCATCCCGTCCACGGGTGAGGGCGGCTCGATCCCGGCGAGCTCGGCGAGCGTCGGGGCCAGGTCGACGTTGGAGACGAGGCGGCGGTCCACGTGAGACGAGGCGCCCGGGAACCGCACGAGGAACGGCGTGCGGATGCACTCGTCGTACGCACACGTCTTGCCCACCCACCGATGCTGCCCGAACGAGAAGCCGTTGTCGGTCATGAAGACGACGACGGTGCTCGCCAGGGCACCGCGACCCTGGAGCGCCCGGATCACCTCGACCACCAGGTCGTCCACGGACAGGAGGGTCTCGAAGGATTGCCGGTGGATCGCCCGGAGCTGTCCCCGGCGCTCCGCGTCCAGCGCGCGGAGCCCGTGCACCCAGATCGGCTTGTCGGAGACGTCCTCCTCACCCAGGCTGGGGGGGTTGGCGATCGGGAACCCGGTCAACGCGCCGGCGTCCCGGGGAGCCGCCGTCCACGGACGGTGCGGCGCCGTGGTGGCCACCTCCAGGAAGAACGGACGCCCCGGGGGAGCCGAGCGGATGAACGAGGCCGCTGCGGCGGCGTAAACGTCAGTCGAGTAGTTGCCCGGCCCGTCGCCGCGGTACTCGGAGAACCCCTGGTCGATCAGCACGTACCGGTAGTACGCCGTGGACTGGTCCCCCTGCCGCTTCACCTTCCACCGATCCCAACCCGCCGGAACGTACGAGCTCGGGCCGAACGGATACCCATTCACGTATTTGCCGATCATGCCGGTGTGGTATCCGGCGGAGTGCAACCAAGTCGCGATGGTCGAGGACTCGTCGAGGAGCTCGCCGTCGTCGTTGGTGCGGACCCCGGTGTGGTGCGAGTACCTCCCGGTGAGGATCGAGGCTCTGGACGGACAGCACAGCGGCGTGTTCACGAACGCGTTGGAGAACGTGATCCAGTGATCCGCCGGGTCCCGCATCATCGATTGGAGCTGCGGCATGACGGGCGGCTCGTGTGGGAGCGAGTCGGGCGACTGGTCGTCGGTCAGGATCAGGACGATGTTGGGCCGCCGGTCCGTTCGTGGAGGTGAGGACGGCACGAACGCCGCGATGAGCAGCACGATGAGCGCGACCACCGCCGACGCCACGGTCCTGCGCAGCGAGCGCCGGCTCATCTACCGGGGCTTCCGGAGCTTCCAGATGTTCTCGCCGGGCCACCGGCGGGCCCACCCGATCTCGGCGTAGTCGAGGTAGGTGGATCGGGCGTTGGCCGCGGGACGCGGCTCGATCAGGTCCTCGAGCTCAAGGCCGGTCGAGCGGAACAGACGGATCCATTCCCCGTACGGGAGCATGAAGTTGACCGATTCATCGTCCTCCCACTTATGCATCCCGAAGTAGTCCAGATGGAGGCGGTCGTCCACCGTCTCCTTCTCGTCGTTCCAGCACACGAAGTGGATGGGGCTCTCGATGTTGAACGCGAACAGCCCGCCGGGCCGCAGCAGCCGGGCTGCCTCGGGGATCGAGCGGTACGGGTCGGCGAACGTCGTGGCGCCGTGGTCGCAGAAGACGACGTCGAAGCTCTCGTCGGCGAACGGGGTCCTCTCGGCGTCGGCGTTCACGAGCGGGAACGACACGCCCGCCCGCGCCATCAACTCCTTCGCATGCTCGAGTTGCCGGATCGAGAGATCCATGCCCACCGGATGGGCACCCATCCGGGCGAGGGTGATGGACCACTGGGCGGCGCCACATCCGAACTCCAGCAGCCGCTTGCCCTCCACGTCGCCCAGGACCTCGAGCTTGGACTCGGGGGTGCCCCATGTCCCCCACGCGGGCCGGTCCCACCGGTTCAGCTGGGAGGCGTGTTCGCGTTGGTACTCGTCGCTCGTCCGGTCCCAGTCCCGCCGGTTCTTGCGAACGTGGCGCTGGGTCCCGCTCATGGCCGGTCCATCCAGCCCGCGTCCCGGCCGTGCTCCGCCGCCACCAGCCCCGCGGCGATCGAGAGCGCGATCTCCTCCGGCCGACGGCCTCCGAGGTCCAGGCCGACCGGCGACCGGATCCGGGCCAGGTCCTCCTCGCTGAACCCCATACCTCGCAGGTCTTCGAGATAGGGAGCCACGTGGCGGCGGCTTCCCATCACGCCGATGAACCGGGCGGGAGAATGGAGCGCCGCGCCCAGCATGCCCGCCACGTCCGGAGCGTCGTGGTCGGTGAACACGAGGGCGGTCCGGTCGTCCAGCAAATCGTCGAGCGACGATGCCACGCCGCCGGCCGCCGTCGCGTCTTGAGGAGTGATCCGCTCCTGCCTCGGCTCGACGAGGATCGTCCGGAAACCGAGCGGAGCCGCGAGCCTGCGGAGCGACCGTGCCACGTCGGTCGCCGACACGACCACCAACCGCTTCGGTGGAAGGTGCGGCTCGAAGAACACCTCGACGTCGCCGAGGTCGTGATGGAGCGTTCGGGTCTGGGGCTCGCCCGACGCGACGACCTCGGCGACACCGGCGATGGCCTGTTCGTCGAACTCCGCGCACCCGAGCGTCCCGCTCACCGGGCCACCGGGCACGATCGACATCCGGTTGCCGACCCGGCACGGCGGCGAGCCGATGACCTTGACAGCCCGGGCCTCGACCCAGGACCGATCTCCATCCTCACCCGGCCCGGCGCCGGGTTCTGCGTGGCCGGTGGGATGCATCCCGATCGCGCCGGCCAGGAGCTCGAGCGCGTGCGGCAGGACCGGCAGCACGGCCTCCAGGCTCTCGCGAACACCGGCCGGGCTCCCCGGCAGGTTCAGGATCAGCGTCCCGCCCAGGCTTCCGGCGACGGCTCGTGACAGCGCGGCCATCGGCGTCTTCTCCAAGCCCACCGTGCGCATCAGCTCCGCCAGGCCGGGCGCCTCGCGGTCGATCACGGCCCTCGTGGCCTCCGGCGTGACGTCGCGGGGACCGAAGCCCGTCCCACCCGTGGTGACGACCAGGCGCAGACCCTGGTCCACGAGGGACGCCAGGCGAGCCTCGATGGCCGGCCGCTCGTCCGGCACGGACGAGCGGTCGGCCACGTCGAAGCCGGCCCCCCGGAGCGTGTCCTCGGCGGCCTCACCCGACTCGTCCGTGCGCGTTCCGGCGGTGACGCCGTCGGACACCGTGAGCACGGCCGCGCGGAACGCCTCGCCCATGCGCCATATCCTGCCAGACGGAACCGGCGGACCGGGAGGAGACCGATGGAGTCATGGATCGATCAGCTCGCCGAGGCGCTCGGCGAGGACACCCTGAGCTCACGGGAGACGGCCGAGCTCCTGCAGGTGGCCCGGGACGTGGCCCATCGCGTCGAGCGCAGAATCACGCCCCTCGCGACGTTCCTCCTCGGCTCGGCGGTGGGGAGGGGACTCGCCGGCGGCGCCTCCCGAGCCGACGCCTTTCGGGCAGCGCTCGACACAGCCCAGTCCTTCCTGCCGGAAGGCCCACCCCAGGAGGGCTGAGCGGCCAGGTCACGCCATGGCCGGTTCGCCGCCACCGGAGTAGTCTGGAGGTTCGACCCATGGACGACTGGCAAGCACCCGAGACCGCCCCGCCCTCCGAGGGCACGCTCCTCGACACCTTCGGCCGGGTTGCCGACGACCTGCGCATCTCGGTCACGGATCGCTGCAACTTCCGCTGCGTGTTCTGCATGCCGGCCGAGGGGCTGAGGTGGCTCCCCAAGGACGAGATCCTCACGTTCGAGGAGCTCACCCGGATCCTCGGGATCTTCGTGTCGCTCGGCGTCCGCTCCATCAAGGTCACCGGAGGCGAGCCGACCGTCCGGGCCGACCTGCCGACGCTCGTGTCGATGTTCCGGGAGGTCGGGCCGGAGCTGGACATCTCGATGACCACGAACGGCATCCTCCTCGACCGCCTGGCCGAACCCCTTGCCCGGGCGGGCCTCGACAGGGTCACGGTGTCGTGCCACTCGCTGATGCCGCACCGGTTCGAGGGGATGACCCGCCGCGATGCGCTGGACAAGGTGTTCGCCGGCTTGCGGGCGGCCCAGGACGCTGGCCTCACCCCGATCAAGATCAATTGCGTCGTGATCGGCGGTGAGAACCAGGACGAGGTGGTGGACTTCGCGACGTGGGCCAGACAGACCGGATACGTGGTTCGATTCATCGAGTACATGCCGCTCGACGCCGAGCACGCGTGGGAGCGGGCCAAGGTCGTGCCGTCACGCCAGATCGTTGACGCCATCGACCGCGTGTTCCCGCTGGCGTCCGATGGACCCGACCACGAGCCCGCCGCCACCTACCGGTTCGCCGACGGCGCGCCGGGTGGGATCGGGGTCATCGCGTCGGTCACCGAGCCGTTCTGTGAGACCTGCAACCGGCTCCGCCTGACCGCCGAGGGCCAGGTCCGCTCGTGCCTGTTCGCCTTGGAGGAGCTGGACCTTCGAGAACCTCTTCGAGGCGGCGCCACCGACGGAGAGCTCGCCTCGATCATCCGCACCGCCGTGTGGCGCAAGTGGTCGGGGCACCGCATCAACCACCCCGACTTCGTCCAGCCCGAGCGAAGCATGTCGATGATCGGCGGCTGAGCCGCACCCGGCAGGGTCAGAGACCGGCCAGGCGAGCCAGCCCCGAGATCTTCAGCAGGACGAAGCGCCGTCCGTCGCGCTCGACCAGTCGCCGGCGCTGGAAGTCCGACAGGATCCTGGTCACGTTCTCCCGGCTGCCGCCGCACAGGCTGGCCAGGTCGGCGTTCAGGCACTGACGCCCGACATCGGCCCGCCGCGGTGTGAGGGGGGTCCGGCGGGATCCCTCACCGCCTCCCCACCACCACCCGAGTCACCTTGAGGTCGCCCCCAGCGGTGCTCCGCACGTCGCGAAGGCGGTGTCGCCTGACCACGGTGGCCACGGCCCGGGCCCGGTCGGGACTCACCTCGATGAGCAGCCACCCACCCGGCTTCAACCACTCACCGGCTTCGGCGGCCGCTCGATCGACCAGCCCCAAGCCGTCGAGGCTGTTGTCGGTGAGCGTGTGGGCCGGCTCGAACCGCCGGATCTCATCGGGCAACTCTCGCAGCTCCCGCCGCCCCACGTACGGGGGATGAAAGGTGATGACATCAACCTTTCCCTTGAGCTCCTTGGGCAGTCCGCCGAACAGGTCGCCGGTCACGAACGTCGCTCGAAGCTTCAATCGCGCCGCGTTCTGTCTGGCGACGCGGACGGCCCGCGCCGACAGATCCGTACCGATCACCTTCACGCCCCGGGTCTCGTTTGCCACGGCCAAGGCCACCGTCCCACCACCCGTGGCCAGGTCCACGGCGATCGCCCGGCGCCGGCCCCGCAATCGCCGAACGGCTTGCTCCGCAAGGAACTCCGTGGAGTCACGAGGGACGAACACCCCGGGTTTGGCGATCAGCTGGATCCCTCGGAACTCCGCATAGCCCTCGATGAACTGGACGGGCTCGCCCTTGCCCCGTCGGGCCACCATCGCGTGGAACCGTCGGGCGGCCCGTGCAGGGACCTCGTCCTCGTCGTCGAGGTCCTCGACCTCGACGCCCATGGCGAACGCAAGCAACTCCTCGGATTCGATCTCCTCGCGGTCGCTCTGCCAGTGGTCGATGGCCGACGATGCCTTCAAGGTCTTCACCGCTCGCGCCAGGAGATCCTTCGCTCTCGCCATCGCCGACGCATCCTACCCACCCCACCATGGGCTGACCGCCAACACGCGGCGGCTAGAATCGCGTCGAGATGCCCCGTCAGGCCAACGCCCCATCCACCCGCAGGAAAAAGCGGCCGCCGAAGGATGACGTGCGGCTGACCGGGGACCGCATCGTCGTCCGCAACCCCGATGACGGCGAGAAACAGACCCGCGGTGGCCTGCTGATCCCGGCCACGGCCGTCCCCGCCCCGAAGCGCTGTCTGTGGTCCTCGGTCGTGCTGGTCGGGCCCGACGTTCGGGCGGTCAAGGCCGGCGACCGCATCCTGTTCCTCCCCCAGTCCGGCCTGGAGGTCGAGCTGAACGGCGAGGAGTTCCTCCTTCTTCGGGAACGCGACGTCCAGGCCGTGGCCTCCCCTCTGGACGGCCAGGAGCGGAGTCCGGGGCAGTACCTGTAGCTATCCCGAGAGGACCGAAACCCGGACGTGTCGGCGGTTGTTGTCCCGGTTCGGGTCCACGATCACGATGCTCTGCCACGTTCCGAGCACCAATTCACCGCGGTCGGTCGGCAGCACCAGCGAGGGCGCCACGAGCAAGGGCAGCAGGTGGTCGCCTCCGTGCCCCCGGGTGCCGTGCCGGTGCGTGTACCGGTCGTCCTGGGGAAGCATCCGTTCGAGCAGCTCCTCGAGATCGGCCTCGGAGCCCGAACCCGTCTCCATCAGGGCCACCCCCGCGGTGGCGTGCGGCAGGAACACGTGAGCCAGCCCGCTCTCGTTGCCCTCCGCGACGAATCCTCGGACCCGGGAGGTGATGTCGACCACTCGCCTCCCGCTGGTGTCGACCTCGAACTCGGTGACCCGCATGCGCCGGCGCCTCCCCTTCGGGCTCTCGGGGAAGTCTGGCATTCCTCGTCGGGGGCGTGAGCCCTCGAGGACCAGCATCGGAGAGATCTTCGGGTTCTGGAACGCTCCGAGCCGGCGGCTCGGCTAGGAGGTGGCGACGCCGCGGGCCAACTTGGTCCCAAGCAGTCGGCCGCTGACGATCATCAGCATCACGGTGGCGATCGCTTCCGCCACGCCGCACGTCAACTGCCACCAGCCCTGACCCGACGCGGCCCACGCCGTGTAGCCCGCCGATAGATCCTGCCAGTAGTGCCACAGGTCCTGGATCGCATACCCGAGGGCGACCAACGCCCCGACGGCGGCCAGCGTCGCTCCGAACGTCCGCAGCGGTCGGAACCTCTTCATACCCTGGTTATCGGCTGACGCGGCCCATCCCTTGCCCAGACGCCCAATCGCCAAGAGATCGACCGTTCCCGAAAGGGACCCTGAGCCCATGAGGCGGCCTCGAGGCCTTGACCATTACCTGTAATGGTGTAATCATCTAGGCATGAGAGGCTCAGTGCACGTTTCCGAGGAGGAGCTCGCGGGCTGGTTCGCCGGGCGGCTGCCGGAGGGGTGGTTCTCCGGGCCACCCGAGGTGTCCACCGACCGGGAGGAGATCCTGGTGGTGGGGACGCTCTCCGAGCCCGAGCTGGCCAAGGACGCGACTCCCGAGACTGTGGGCGCGGCTCGTGCCGCCCGGGTCGACGGCTTCCGCGAGGACACGCGGGGGCAGCGGATGCGGATCGCCGACGAGGCGCAGGGCCGGTTCGGCCGACGGGTCTCGTGGGGCGCCCGATGCGGCGACCTGACCAAGCTGTTCACTACGGTATCGGTCCCGGCGATGACCCGGCTTCGCATGCCAGAGCGGCGCGTTCTGGACACCCTGGTCGATACCGGCGTGGCTCGCTCGCGCAGCCACGCACTGGCATGGTGCGTGCGCCTGGTGTCCGAGAAGCAGGACGATTGGTTGAAGGACCTTCGCCAGGCCCTCACCGAGGTGGAGAAGGTCCGCTCGGAGGGCCCGAAGACCTGAGCCCGGCTCAGTCCTGGCCCAGGCCCATGCGGTACACACGTTCGCCTCGAACGTGATCCTGCAGCACGACCTCCTCAACCCCGTTCTCGTAGAGATCCCGCCAGGCCGTGCTCAGCCATTCCTCGGCCGAATCGGGGTCGGGGAATTGCTGCGAGTGCCCCAGCTCCTGGCCGCTCGCGTCGCGGTAGATCCACTCGAACATCGGCTCGGAAGCCTAGTGCACCCAGGCTCGCGAATGGCTCGCGGTCCCCGCCTCGGGGAGCGAGGTGCCAGTCATGGCTATCCGGCCGTCACCTCGAGCTCGCGTTCCAGCGCCGCGCGCTCCTCGTTGGTGAGGGGCCGGGACGTCCCGGTCGACGGGTCCCGGGCCACCACGACGGACTGGGCCTCGGCGGAAACGGTCCCATCGACCTTGGCCACCTCCTCCCGAGTCTTCAAGCTCGCTCGCCCGATCGAGTCCAGGCGGCAGCTCACGAGGACCTCACCGTCGTCCTGCGTGAGCTCCACCCGGTAGTCGATGGCCACCCGAGCCAGGACGAAGTCCCACGTGTTGGTGACCGGACCCAACACCTTCTGCACGAACGCGTCGCGGGCCTCCTCCAGGAAGGTCAGGTAGACCGCGTTGTTCACATGGCCGTAGGCGTCCATGTCGCGCCACCGGATCCGGATCCGCGCCTCGTGCATCAGGAATCCTCGATCCGGTCGACCTGCACGCCCTGATCGGCCAACCATCTCACGGCGTTGGCGATGGACTCCTCGGTCCCCTCCATCTCCAGGATCACCCACGCGTGACCCTCCTCGATGTTGGCCCGACGGATGTTGGTCACGAGATCGAAGTCCTTGCCCACGCGATGGATGACCGGCTCGTTGATCAGGCGCTCGGGGAAGGTGAGGTGGAGCTTCCCCTTCACGTGGTGTCCTCCGGGTTCATGCTGCCTGAGCGGAACCCCTCCAGGTCCAGGGTGACGTAGCGGTAGCCCAGAGCCTTCAGGCCGTCGACCACCTGCGCTCGGACGTCCGGCTGGGCCAGGCGAGCGAGATCGTCCGGCTCGACCTCCAGGCGGGCCACGTCCCCGTGCACCCGAACCCGACACTGGGCGAACCCCAGAGCCTTCAGCAGCCGCTCGGCTCGTCCTACCTTCGACAGCTCCTCCACGCTGATCCTCACCCCGAAGGCGATCCTCGACGACAGGCAGGCCGACGCGGGCTTGTCCCACGTCGGGATGCCGAGGTCCCGGGCGGCCTCCCGTACCTCCGCCTTGGTGAATCCCACCTCGACCAGCGGGTGGCGGATCCCGTGCTCCTTCGCCGCCCGGAGCCCGGGCCGATAGTCCCCCAGGTCATCGAGGTTGGCCCCCGAGAGTACAACCGTGGGGCGGGGGTCCTGGGCCAATCGGCTGGGCACGCCGT
>JBOGVH010000343.1:0-6306 GCA_050695235.1 Actinomycetota bacterium | reverse complement strand
TCCCGCTTCAGGGTCTCGAGAGTGGCCTGGACGATCCTGGCCCTCGTTTCCTCCCCCGGGCCTTCGTGGTGCTGGTTCGAGCCTCGAACACGCCCGGTGCCTCCTAGCCCGCACTTGAGCATTCGCTTTGAGCATTCGCTCAAATGAGGATAGCGACAGGGACCGATCCTGGTCAAGGGGCCGGTATGAGGCAAGGATCCTTTGAGCTCAGCCCGAACGCCCGGCGGGGGTTTCCCGATCGTGGATGGGGCCCAGGCGGTGCTTCAGGAACCCGCCCTCCCGGCCGCGCTTGACGGCAACGATCTCGGCCACGATGGCCGCCGCGATCTCCTCCGGCCCTTCGGCGCCGACGTCCAGTCCGGCCGGACCGTGGATCCGTTCGAGGTTCTCGTGCGTGATCGCCGCACCTCCTTCCCGCAACTCGGTCATCAGTCGCTGGGTGCGGGCACCGGGCCCGAGCATGGCGATGAAGTGCGCCGGCGAGCCGAGGAGGGATCGCACGTAGTCCTTGTCCCGAAGGAAGTTGTGGGTCATCACCACGACGAACGTCCGCTCGTCGATCGGCGCCGCCTTCGCCACCTCCTCGGGCCGGTCCAGACGGACGAAACCGGCCGCTTCGGGGAAGCGCTCGCGGTTCAGGAACTCGTCTCGGTCGTCCACGACGATGGGACGCCACCCCAGCCCGGCCGCCGCTCTGACCAGCGGCGCCGCGTCGTGACCGGCGCCGCAGACGAGCAGCCGCAGCGGTGGCTCCAGCACTTCGACGAACGCCTTCGCCTCACCCGACGAGCCGGGGAGCGTGCGGATCTCGCTTCGGTCCCGCGACAGGAGCTCCGCTGCGGACGCCTTCGCCGCGGCGTCGAGCGCGGGGTCGCCGAGCGACGTCTCGGCCGACCCATCGGGCCGGACGAGCAGTCGGCTCCCCTGATCGACGCCCTGGGTGGACGATTCGAGGACCGTAACCATGCAGATCGGGCGTTCATCCTGAAGAGCCATGCGAAGCGCCCCAGCGACCTCCGCGGCTTTCTCACCCGGCTCCACGAAGAGCTCGATGGCCCCGTTGCAGCCCAACCCCCAGCCCCACACCGCCTCGTCGTCGGCGGTCAGGTCGAACGAGACCACCCGGGCCACCCCATCATGCATCACGATGCGGGCCACGTCGGCCACGTCGTTCTCCAGACAGCCGCCGCTGATGTTGCCGATGAGGTCGCCCTGCTCAGGGACGAGGAGGCGGGCCCCGGGGCGGCGGTAGGTGGACCCTCGAACGGCCACGATGGTGGCCAGGGCCATCCTCTCTCCCCGGGCGTTCAGCGATTCGATCGCCCCGAGGACGTCGCTGATCTCGCTCATCGCTCCAGCCTCGCCGCGCTCGACGGTTATCCGGTGACGGCCGCGAACCGGGCGGGATCGGCCTCGAACCGCTCCCGGCAGCCGGCCGAGCAGAAATAGTACGTGCGTCCCTCGTGTGTCGAACGGTGCCGGGCGGTGGCCACGTCCACCGCCATGCCACACACAGGGTCCACGACCTCGTGCCTCGGCGACGCCGGGGGAGTCTGCCCGTGCCCGACGCCGGCCACCCGGTCCCGCACCAGCTCGGCCAGGATGGCCACCGCGATCTCATCGTGCGAGACGCGCCCCAGGTCGAGCCCGGCGGGCGCTCGCACCCGGGCGAGACTCTCCTCCGATACCCCGCGGTCCCGCAGGTAGCCCAGCACCGCCCGGGCCCGGCTCCGGGAGGCCACCAGGCCGACGTACCCGGCGGGCGTGGCCAGGGCTCGCTCCAGGGCGGCCTCGTCGTAATGGCCCTGAGTGGCCACGACGATCCACGACCGGTCGGTCACGCCGGCCTTCTCGAAGTCGAGCGACGTCACGACCCGGGCTGCGGCCGGGTAGTCGGCGGGATCGCCCCCATCGTCGACGACGACCGTCCTCCATCCCAGGGCTCCGGCCATCGCCGCCAGGGCGGCGACCGCCGGGGAGCGCCCGATGACGACGAGATGTGGCTGGGGCACCACGGGCTCCACGTACACCTCCAGCGCGCCCTCGCTCTGGCACGCGATCGGGACCGTCACCACGCCCCGACGGCCGCGCGCCTCCAGCTCCTCTGGTGGTCCGAGGAACAGGAGGCGAGGGGTCCCTTCCTCGAGGGCGCGGAGTGATTCCCTGATCACGGTGGGCTCCGCGCAGGCCCCGCCCAGCCAGCCGCGCACCCGGCCGTCGGGGGTGACAAGCGCGGTGGAGCCTTCCTTGCCGGAGGAGGGGGCCCGCCGCCACACCACGGTGGCCAGGACGAACGGCTCTCCGCGCTTCGACAGTTCCGCCGCGAGGTCGAGGACCTCTGGCCTCACGTGCTCGTGGAACCGCCCGCCGCCTGGATCGCTTCCCACACCTTGGCCGACGTGAGCGGCATGTCGATGTTCCGGACCCCGAGCGGCCACAGGGCGTCGATGACCGCGTTCACGAACGCGGCGGGCGAGCCCACGGTGGCCGACTCGCCCACGCCCTTCGCTCCGATCGGGTGGTGCGGTGACGGCGTCACGGTCTCACCGAGCTCGAACCTCGGGGTCTCCCAGGCCGTGGGCAACAGATAGTCGGTGAAGTTCGCCCCGATGCAGTTGCCGTTCTCGTCGAAGGTGATCTGCTCCATGGCGGCGATCCCGAACCCCTCGCACAGGCCTCCGTGGATCTGGCCCTCCACGATCATGGGGTTGATCCGGACCCCGCAGTCGTCGACCGCGACCATCCGGCGGACCTTCCAGACGCCGGTATCGCGATCAACCTCGACCACCACCGCGTAGGTACCGAACGGGAACGTGAGGTTCGGGGGGTCGTAGTAGTAGACCCCCTCCAGCCCCGGCTCCATGCCGTCGGGGAAGTTCGTGTATGCGGCGAAGGCCGCGTCCTGGATGGCGATGACCTTGTCCGGGGCGCCCTTCACCGAGAACCTGCCCTTCGAGAACTCGACGTCGTCCTCCGAGACCTCGAGCAGGTGCGCCGCGATCCTGGCCGCCTTCTCGCGGACCCGTCGGGCGACCATCGCCGTCGCCGCGCCCGAGACTGGCGTCGACCGCGATGCGTACGTGCCGAGGCCGTACGGGGTGTTGTCCGTGTCTCCGTGCATCACCTTGACGTCTTCGGGCTGGATGCCCAGCTCCTCGGCCACGATCTGCGCGAACGTGGTCTCGTGTCCTTGTCCCTGGGTCTGGACGCTGATCTTCAGGATGGCCTTGCCGGTGGGGTGGATCCGCAGCTCGGCGCCATCACTCATCTTCAGGCCGAGGATGTCGTAATCCTTGTGCGGTCCGGCCCCCACGATCTCGGTGAAGGACGCCAGCCCGATCCCCACGAGCTCGCCGCGGGCCCGGGCTCCCTCCTGCTCCTTGCGGAGCTCCCGGTAGCTCACCTTCTCCAGCGCAAGGTTCATGGCGGCGTGATAGTCGCCGGAGTCGTACACGAACCCCGTCGCCGACGTGTACGGGAACTGGTCCTTCTCGACGAAGTTCTTCAGTCGAAGGTCGGCCGGGTCCATGCCCAGCTCGTAGGCGGCGTTCTGCACGAGGCGCTCGATCAGGTACGAGGCCTCGGTCACCCGGAACGAGCACCGGTAGGCCACACCGCCCGGCGCCTTGTTCGTGTACGCGCCGTCCGCCGTGACGTGGGCGGCCGGCAGGTCGTAGGAGCCGGTCACGATGTGGAACAGACCCACCTTGAACTTCGACGGCTGTGCGTCGGCGTGGAACGCCCCCTCGTCGGCCAGGAGCGACACGCGGAGGCCTGTCATCGTCCCGTCGTCCTTCAGGGCCATCTCCCCGTGCATGTGGAAGTCCCGGGCGAAGCCGGTGGAGATGAGGTTCTCGGTCCGGTCCTCGATCCATTTCACCGGGCGCCCGAGCAGCAGCGACGCGGCCGTGGCCACGACGTACCCCGGGTAGACCGGAACCTTGTTCCCGAACCCGCCGCCGATGTCCGGGGATACGATGCGGATGTTCTCCTCGGGCAACCCGGCCACGAGCGCGAACACGGTCCGGATGGCGTGGGGAGCCTGCGAGGTCATGTAGATCGTGGCCTGTCCGGTGGCCGGGTTGATGTCGGCCACGCAGCCGCAGGTCTCGACCGGTGCGGGATGGGACCGCGGGTAGAACGTGTCGAGCGCGACCACCACATCCGCTCCGGCGAACGCTCTGTCCGTGGCGTCCTTGTCGCCGGACTCCCAGTGATAGATGTGGTTGGAGTCCTGGCCCTCCTTGTCGGTGCGGATGACCGGGGCGTTCGGCTCCATGGCTCGCTGCGGGGTCACGATGGGCTCGATCGGCTCGTACTCCACCATGATCAGCTCGAGGGCGTCCTTGGCCGTGTAGAGGTCCTCCGCGATGACCGCGGCCACCTCCTGGCCCTGGAACCGGACCTTGTCCGTGGCCAGCACGGCCTGCGTATCGCCCGAGAGCGTGGGCATCCAGGCCAGGTTGTGCTGGGCCATCAGCTCGCCGGTGACCACCGCGACCACGCCGGGGATGGCCTGGGCCTTGGAGACGTCGATGCCGGTGATCGTGGCGTGCGCGTATGGGCTGCGGAGGATGGCCATGTGGAGCATGCCGGGCAGCTTGATGTCGTCGATGTAGGTGCCCTTGCCCCGGATGAACCGGTCATCCTCCTTGCGCTTGACCCGGTGTCCCAGGCCGCGGATCTCCTCGGTCTCGGTTGCCATCGATGCTCCCCCTCTAAACCTTCGCCGGCTCGGTCGCGCCGGCCTTGATCCGGGCGGCGTGCTGAATGGCCTTCACGATGTTCATGTAGCCGGTGCACCGGCAGATGTTGCCGGAGATAGCCCACCGAACATCCTCGTCGGAGGGGTCGGCGTTGCGTTCGAGGAGGGCCTTGCCCACCAACATCATCCCGGGAGTGCAGAAGCCGCACTGGAGGCCGTGCTCCTCCTTGAACGCCACCTGGACCGGATCGAGCTCACCGTCCGTCATGAGTCCCTCGACCGTCGTGATCTCCCGGCCGTCCGCCTGGACGCCGAACAGCGTGCAGGACTTCACCGGCGTCCCGTCCAGCAGCACCGTGCACGCCCCGCAGCTGGTGGTGTCACATCCCTCGTGGGTCCCGGTCAGGCCGAACGTGTCCCTGACGAGGTGGACCAAGAGGAGGCGGGGCTGGACGTCGGCGGTTCGCTCCGTCCCGTTGACCTTGACGCTGATCTGCATGCTTGCCCCCCCGTCAGGCCGCGCGAGCCATCTCGACGGCGCGGGCCAGGCCGCGCCGCACGAACACCTCCACGACGTGGCGCTTGTACTCGGCCGAACCGCGGACGTCCGCCACCGGATTGCACGCTGCGGCGGCCAGTCGGCCGGCCTCGGCGAACAGCTCCTCGCTGGGCTCCTCGCCGGCCAGCGCCGACTCGGCCTCGGCGGGTTGGACGTTCTTGGTCCCCACCGCGGTGAGGCCGATCCCGGCCCGGCCGATCGTCCCGTCCTGCATCGACACGTGGACGGCGGCGCCCACGGTGGCGAAGTCCCCGACCTTCCGTTCGAGCTTCAGGTACGCACCCCCGGTCCTCCGGCCGGGCGCCGGCACCAGAACCTCGGTCAGGATCTCGTCGGAGGACAGCGCGGTTGTGAAGATGTCCTGGAGGAAGTCCGCGATGGGCATCTCGCGCTCGCCGCGCGCACTGCGGGCCACGACGCTCCCGCCGACGGCGAGCATCACCGATCCCCAGTCGCCCGCCGGATCGGCATGGGCCAGCGAACCCCCTACCGTCCCCAGGTTGCGAACGAGGGGATCGGCGATCTGCGGTGCAGCCGCGGCAAGCGTGGGATAGCGGGCCGAGATCAGATCCGATCCCGCCATCTGGTTGTGGCGGACCAGCGCGCCGATCCGGAGCGAGCCGCCGTCCTCCCTGATGCCGTCCAGGCCCTGGACGCGGTTCACGTCGATCAGGTGGGCGGGAGCGGCGAACCGGAACTTCAGCAGCGGGATCAGGCTCTGTCCTCCGGCGAGGACCTTGGCCTCATCGAGGCTGGACAGCAGCTGAACCGCCTCGTCCAGCGAGGACGGCCGGTGGTACTCGAACGGTGCCGGCAGCATGCGGACCTCCCCCAGGTCTACGGACGAGCAGCGCTCCCGGACGGCGGGACCATTATCGCTCCGCGCTATCTTCGGTGGGAAATGGGGGATCGCGCGAGGAAGTCGAACCGGGGCTTCTGGCTGGTCGTGGGGCTGATGGCGGCGGCCAGCGCCGTGCTCCTCGCCCTGATCCTGCTCAACCGGCCGGCGGCCGAGCGGGCCTCGGAGTTCAGCGCCCGCGAC